>JAYRKO010000046.1:0-10663 GCA_041905745.1 Tagaea sp.
CGGTCGAGCAGCTTGGCGAGCGCCACTTCCGCACCGCGCCCGTTGCCATCCTCGATCTTCAGCGCGATGCCGATGCGCTTGTCCGGGATCGCGGCCATGTACACGCCCTCGGCCCCGGTCTTCATGATCGTGCGTCCGCGCGCGGCGATGGTCGCGCGCGTGCAGAAGCGCCCCGTGCCCGCCAGCATGAACGGGTTCTCGCGCATCGCTTCGCCCATGCGCCGGCACGCGGCCGCGCGCGCGGCGTCGAGCCCGTCGGGCGCGCCCAGCCTTGCGATGCCGAGCGCGAGGTTCTTCACCGGGATGCCGATCTGCGGCAGCGAACAGCCGTCGAGGCCTGTGGGGGCGCCCGAAAGGTCGATGTCGAGCATCTCTTCGTACGTCGCCGTGATGCGCTTTTGCAGCGGGTGCGCGGCGTCGATATAGCCCTTCGTCGGCCAGCCCATGTGGCGGCACACGGCGAGCATGCCGGTGTGCTTGCCCGAGCAGTTGTTGTGCGAATTGTCCGGTTCCTGCATCGCGCGGACCAGTTCGTTGGCGCTGGCCGCGTGCGTGGGCATGTGCGCGCCGCATTCCAGCGCGCCGACGTCGAGGCCCATGCGGTTGAGCCACGCCACGACCGTGCGCGTGTGCATGGGCTCGCCGCCGTGGCTGGCCGCGGAAATCGCGATCTCGGCGGTCGAACAGCCGAACGCGTCGGCGGCACCCGATTCGATCAGGCCCAGCGACTGGATCGGCTTGATGGCCGAGCGCGGGAAGACGCGCATGCCCACGTCGCCGTGGGTCTCGATCGGGCTGCCGTCGGCGGAAACGACGGCGACGACGGCGCGATGGCGGCTTTCCACCATGTTGCCGCGGGTGACTTCGACGATAAGGGGCTCGCTCATGACGTTAGGGAACTTGCCTTGCGCCGCCCCCCAAGGCAAGTTCCGGCCCGTCATGCGGGGCTATTTCGGAATCGGCGTCGAGGGTATCTCGAAGCCCATGAATCTCGGCGCGCTGGCGCGCACGGCGCATGCCTTCGGCGCGTCCTTCGCCTTCACGCTGGCCGCCGCCTTCGACCGGCGCACGGCGAACCTCGCCGATACCTCGGATGCCTCGGAGAGCATGCCCGTCTACGACTGGGCGACGCATGCCGACATGCGCCTGCCGGTGGGCTGCGTTCTGGTGGGCGTGGAACTGGTGCCCGACGCGGTCGAGCTGCCGAGCTTCCACCACCCGCGCGCGGCGGCCTACATCCTCGGGCCCGAGCGCGGCTCGCTGTCGCCCGAGACGCTGGCGCTGTGCCGCCACGTCGTGAAGATCCCGACGAAGTTCTGCATCAACGTGTCGCTGGCCGGCGCGCTCGTCATGTACGACCGCGTGCTTTCGCTGGGCCAGCACGAAGCGCGCCCCCTGCTGCCCGGCGGCCCCAAGGGCCCGCCCGCCCGCCGCCACGTTTCGGGCGGCCCGATCCTGCGCAAGAAGGGCTAGCGGCGCGCGAGGCGCAGCAGCGGATTGAGAAGCCGGCCCCAGCCGGCCGTCAGCTTTATCGGCCCCGTCGTCACGGCCAGACATACGCAATCGGTGCCGCGATCGGCGCGCGGCGCATGCGCGACGGTTTCGTCGGCGGCGCACACGTCGCCGCGCGCATAGTGGCCGCGCCCGTCCTCGAAGCCGCCTTCCAGCACCAGCAGCAGTTCGTCGCCGTAATGCGTGTGGTCGGGGATCGCGCGCCCGCCCACGATGCGCAGGAGGCTCATCCGGTGCGTGGGCGCGCCGCCCGTGGGCAGGATCGCCTCTTCGACGCCGCGCACGACCTGCTTCCAGGCCAGCCGGTCGAAATCGACGCCGGTATAGGGAAGCAGCGCCGCCGGCACGCGGCTGACCGGGGCCGCGGCATGCGCGATTTCCGGCACCGGCGCGTCGAGGGCGGCAAGTGCGCGGTCGAGCGCGCCGGCCGACAGGGCGGCCGGCTCGATGCGTTCGAGCAGCGCGCCGCCCACGGCATCCAGGCGTGCCGCCGTCGCGCGCGCTTCCGGGCACATCGACAGGTGCGCTTCGACGAGCACGGACACCGGCTCGGGGGCCGCACCTGCGGCGCGGTCGATGAGCCATTCGTCGGCGATGGGGCGGGGTCGGATATTCATCGGTCGGACTCGAACATGGAGCGCAATTTGGCCACGGCAAGGCGCAGGCGCGATTTAACCGTGCCCAGCGGCAGGCGCAGGCTCTGCGCGATGTCGCCGTGCGAACGGTCCTCGTAATAGGCGAGGCGCAGCATCTGCGCCTGCTCGGCCGGCAGTTCGTCGAGGGCGGCGGCAAGCCGCCGTTCCCAGCGCCCCGCGTCGAGCGTGCGGTCGGGCAGCGCCTCGGGCTCGGGCAGCAGGCCGGGGTCTTCGGTGTCGAGGCGCATGCGCCGGTCGCGGCGCAGCGCGTCGATGCGCCGGTTGCGCGCGATGGCGAAGATCCACGTCGACGGGCTGGCGAGCTTGGCGTCGTAGGCCGGCGCCTTGCGCCAGACGGTCAGCATCACGTCCTGCATCAGGTCCTCGGCCTGCCCCTGATCGGCGCCCAGCCGCAGCAGATACGCCTTCACGCGCGGCGCGAAATGCGCGAACAGGCGCGCGAAGGCCGCGCGGTCCTGGAAGCGCGCGACGGCGGCGATGTCGCGCACGAGCGTTTCGAGCGACGCGGCCTCGGAGTCGGGAAGCATCGCGACCTGTATAAGCGCCGCGCGCCGCAGGGCAATAGGCCGACGTCGCCGCCCGGTCTCCGGATATTTTCCGGTATCTGCGGCGCCGGGTCGCGGTCGTGCCGGGCGGTTGACGATCCTCATGCGCTTGCGTTACGCAATTCGGACCGCCCCGGATCACGATTCGCCATGCAAGCCCGACCCCTCCTCGTCGTTGCCGCTTCGTTCCTGCTTTCGGCCAGCCTCGCGCAGGCCCAGCAGCGACCGGCACAAAAGCCCGCCGAACCGGCCGCCGCCCCGGCGCCTGCCGCCGGGTCCGGTCTGCCGCGCCAACTCGGCGCCCATGACGGCTGGATCGCGGTCGAGGCGGGCACGGGCCCCAACCGCGTCTGCTATCTGGTCGGCCGGCCGGTGAAGTCGGACAGCAAGCCCGCCAACGCCAAGCGCAGCGAGATCTCGCTGACGATCGCGCATTACCCGGGCGCCAACCGCACGAACGAAGTGACGTGGCAGGCGGGCTATCCGCTGCGCGACAACGGGCCGATGCTGCTGGAGATCGGCAAGATCCGCATCCCGCTCTCGAACCTCAACCAGCCCAATTCGGAAAAGGCGTGGACGCGCGACGAGCCCGGCAACCGTCAGGCGGTCGACGCGATGCGCCAGGCCCCGGCGGGCGCGACGGCAATCATCAAGGGCGTTTCCGGCCGCGGCACCGAGACGACCGACAATTTCGCGCTGGCCGGCTTCGGCAAGGCGCTGGCCGACATCGACAAGGCCTGCGCGATCAAGCGCTAGGCGGGCCCCAAGTGACAAGCGGCCCACCCGCGCCTATATAGGCGCGGATGCTCGACGAAATCGTTCCCCCGCCGCAACTCGCCCCCTTCAAGGAGGCGTTGCCGGCCCCGCTGCCGCCCGATGGGCGGGCCAATCTCGTCGGCCTTTCGCGCGACGAGCTGGGGGCGATTTTCGCCGAAATGGGCGAGCCCGCCTTCCGCGCGCGCCAGCTGTGGAGCTGGATCTACTGCAAGGGTGCCCGCTCGTTCGCCGACATGACCGACATGTCGAAGAAGCTGCGCGCCAAGCTCGAAGAGCGCTACGCGATGCGCCGCCCGCCGATCTCGCGCCTGCAGGAATCGGTCGACGGCACGAAGAAGTGGCTGCTGCGCTTCGACGACGGGCAGGAAATCGAGACCGTCCACATCCCCGAGGAAGACCGCGGGACGCTGTGCGTGTCGAGCCAGGTGGGCTGCACGCTCACCTGCAAGTTCTGTCACACCGGCACGCAGCGCCTCGTGCGCAACCTGACGGTCGAGGAGATCGTCGGGCAGGTGGCGCTCGCCAAGGACACGTTTGGCGAATGGCCGGGGCCGGAGACGGGCCGCAAGTTCACGAACATCGTCATGATGGGAATGGGCGAGCCGCTGTTCAACTACGAGAACGTCGCCAAGGCGCTGAAGATCGTCATGGACCCCGACGGCATGGCCGTCTCGCGGCGCAAGATCACGCTGTCGACGTCGGGCGTGGCGCCGATGATCAAGCGCTGCGGCGAGGACCTGCGCGTGATGCTCGCGATCTCGCTGCACGCGGTGACCGACGAACTGCGCGACGTGCTCGTGCCCCTCAACAAGAAATATCCGATCGCCGAGCTTCTCGACGCGTGCCGGAGCTATCCCACGCTGTCCAACGCGCGGCGCATCACGTTCGAATACGTGATGCTGAAGGGCGTCAACGATAGCCCGGCGGACGCGCGCGCACTCGTCAAGCTCATCGCGGGCATTCCCGCGAAGATCAATTTGATCCCGTTCAACGCGTGGCCCGGCGCGCCGTTCGAATGCTCGACGCCCGAGGCGATCGAGAAATTCGCGCAGATCGTCAACGACGCGGGCTATCCAAGCCCCGTGCGCAAGCCGCGCGGCAGCGACATCTTCGCGGCCTGCGGCCAGCTCAAGAGTGCGAGCGAACGACTGCGCAAGAGCCGCGTCGAAGGCGCTGCTTAATTCCGGACGCCGCGTCGTTTGTAGTTCGGGGCGCCCGAACTTATAATTCATAAATGCTCGTTTCGATTGTATGGCGACGCACGCTGGTGCGATGACGCTGGAGTTCGAAGTTTCGACCCTGAATTTCGGCGGCGATACGACCGGACCGCAGGATCTGGTCGATCTGACGATGGCCGGAATCGCGGACGCGGGCTATGTCGTGCGCCATTCGCACAACCGCTTCTATCCCGGGCGCTTCCATCTCTTCTTCGACCGGCTGCAGCCCGAAGTCTTCGCCTATCTCCGGCAGAACGCCATTCCGTACGGTCTGGTCGTCACTGAAGAGATCACGCCCGACGGTGCGTTCGGGTGGTCGCAAATCGAGCATGGCGGCGACCCCATTGGGATGGGCGATATCTACGCGCCGCAGGTCGCCGGGGCGACGTTCGTCTGGTGCCTGCTGGAGGCGTCGCTGGCATTCTGCCGTCGTCATAACGCCCGCGTCGGACTTGTCCGCTACGGCTTCAGTCCGCGCATGCTGCCGCGGTTCGGCGTCGCATGGGACCGGCGCGATATTGCCGCGATCATGACGGGACCGATGACCGAGCGACGCACGGCGATACTCGGCGCCCTGCGCGGACGCGGCCTTGACGCCCAGCACGGAGGCCACCCGCTTCCCGGCTGGTGGCGCGACAATCTCGTCGCCCGTGCCCGCATGCACGTCGCCCCGCACCGCACCGACGATCATGTCCGCTTCGTCAACCCGCAGCGCGTCGTGCAGAGCGTGCTCTACAAGGTTGCGCTCGCGATCGAACTGCACGATCCGCAGCGCCACGAACTGGCGGTGTACTGCGAGCATTTTGCGCCATGTGAATTCGTCGATGGCGTGCTGCGCCTGCAGGCGGTCCCGGACGCTTTGCGCCGCCGCGCGGAAGCGAACTTCGAACGACTGGCCGACGAGCGCCCGATGAGCCGGACATTTCGCGAGCTGATCGAGTCGACGCTCGCTGCCTGATGCGCCCCCTCACACCGTGACGGCGCCGACCGGATCGCAGTAGGCGTCGAGGATGCGGTGCAGGTCGGGGATTTTCCCCGCCGGCACGAGGAAGCCCATGCCGGAAGCGGTGCGCGTCAGGATGCGCGCCTTGTGGCCGGGCAGCGTCGCCGCGATGGCGCGGAACGAATCCAGCATCTGGCACACCATCACGTCGTGGAAGACGTAGACGGTGTCGTCCGTGCAGTGGGGCTTCGCGCCGAGGAAATCGGCGGTCTGCGCCTCGTTCGTGTGGTCGGCGTCGACGAACACCATGTCGGGCGGGCCGTCGAAATGCGCCGCGAGCGCGCCGGGCGTGTCCTGCGGCGAGGCGCCGAGCACGCCGGTCACGTTGTAGCCGTTCTCCGCCGCGATGCGGTTGGTGAGCGCCAGGCCTTCCTTGCCCATGCCAAGCCCGATATCGAGCGCCACGATCTTCGCCTTGGGCATCGCCATGGCGATGGCAAGCGTGCTCCACCCGAACGAGCAGCCCACGCAGTAGATGCGCGCGGGCGAATAGACCTGGCCGATATCCTCGAACAGCGCCACTTCCGACAGGCTGATGCCGCCGCCCGAATGGCCGATATTGACGCCTTCCTTGATCGCGTAGGTGAAGGTGCCGTCCTCGGCCGGGCTGTTCGAGATCTTCGACAGAAGAAACGGCGAGATGCTGGAGCGGATCGTGTAGCCGTAGCGGCCGTAGAGCTCGACGAGCTTGACGAACAGCATGGGCGATCCTTTCGCGCCTAGCGCTTCTGGTACTGCGTCGCGCCGAACAGCACTTCCTTCTGCTTCTCGTCCATCGGGCCGACGCGGCGACGCTCTTCGAGAAGTTTGAGGCCCTTGATCACCGCGGGGCGCGCGTTGATCGCGTCGAACCACCGCTTCACGTTCGGGAAGTCTTCCAGCTTCTGGCCCTGCCGCTCGTAGCTGCGCGTCCACGGGAACACGGCCATGTCGGCGATCGAATAGTCGCCGGCGAGGTAGGGCACCTCCTTCAGGCGCCGGTCGAGCACGCCGTAGAGCCGCGCGGTCTCGTTCGTGTAGCGGTCGACGGCGTATTTGATCTGCTCGGGCGCGTACTGGCGGAAATGGTGCGCCTGCCCGAACATCGGCCCGACGCCGCCCATCTGGAACATCAGCCACTGGATGACGTCGTAGCGCCTGCGCATGTCGGTCGGCAGGAACCTCGCGCCCGCCGCCCCGTTCCGGTCGCACAGATACATCATGATCGCGCCGGACTCGAACACCGCATAGGGCTTGCCGTCCGGCCCGTCGCTGTCGACGAGCGCCGGCATCTTGTTGTTGGGGCTGATCTTCAGGAAATCGGGCTTGAACTGCTCGCCCTTGGCGATGTCGACCGGGATCACGTTGTAGGCGAGGCCCAGCTCCTCCAGGAGGATCGAGATCTTGTAGCCGTTGGGCGTGGGCCAGACATAGAGGTCGAGCATCGCGGATTTCCTCGGAATTTCGGGGGTCGGCCCGCATCTTAGCAGCGCTTGCAGGGCACGGCGCAATCCTTATACTCCCGGCGTTTTCGCGACCCTGACCACGACGGAATTCATCCATGGAAAAGCAAGTGAAGAAGGTCGTGCTCGCCTATTCCGGCGGCCTCGACACCTCGATCATCCTGAAGTGGCTTCAGGATACCTACCGCTGCGAGGTGGTGACCTTCACGGCCGATCTCGGGCAGGGCGAGGAACTGGAGCCCGCGCGCAAGAAGGCGCAGATGATGGGGATCAAGGAGATCTTCATCGACGACCTGCGCGAGGAATTCGTGCGCGACTTCGTCATGCCGATGTTCCGCGCCAACGCGCTGTACGAGGGCCAGTACCTGCTGGGCACGTCCATCGCCCGCCCGCTGATCGGCAAGCGCCAGATCGAGATCGCCCGCCAGGTCGGCGCGGACGCCGTGTGCCACGGCGCCACCGGCAAGGGCAACGACCAGGTCCGCTTCGAGCTGACCTACTACGCGCTCGAACCCGGCATCCGCGTGATCGCACCCTGGCGCGAATGGAACCTCGACAGCCGCACGAAGCTGCTCGACTACGCCGAGAAGCACCAGATCCCCATCGCGAAGGACAAGCGCGGCGAAGCGCCGTTCTCGGTCGACGCGAACCTCCTGCACATCTCGGCCGAGGGCAAGGTGCTGGAAGACCCGTGGCAGGAGCCCGAGGAATTCGTCTTCTCGCGCACCGTGGCGCCCGAGGCCGCACCCGACAAGCCGGAGTACGTCGAGATCGATTTCGAGAAGGGCGACCCCGTCGCCGTCAACGGCAAGAAGCTGTCGCCGGCGGCCCTGCTGACGGAGCTCAACGCCATCGGCGGTCGCAACGGCATCGGCCGGCTCGATCTCGTCGAGAACCGCTTCGTGGGCATGAAGAGCCGCGGCGTCTACGAGACGCCGGGCGGCACGATCTGGCAGGCGGCGCATCGCGGCATCGAATCGATCACGCTCGACCGCGGGGCCATGCACACGAAGGACGAGCTGATGCCGCGCTACGCGGAGCTCGTCTATTTCGGCTTCTGGTACTCGCCCGAGCGCGAGATGCTGCAGGCCGCGATCGACAAGAGCCAGGAGAACGTCACCGGCACCGTGCGCCTCAAATGCTACAAGGGCAGCGTGCGCGTCGTCGGCCGCAAGAGCCCGCACTCGCTCTACAGCCTCAAGCACGTCACATTCGAGGAAGACGCCGGCGCCTATAACCAGCGCGACGCGGAGGGCTTCATCAAGCTCAACGCGCTGCGCCTGCGTCTGGCCGCCACCGCGAAGAAGCGGTGAACCCGGAGACGATCGACCTCGCGATCCTCGCGACCTGCGCCGGCGAGAAATCGGTTTCGCCGGCGGAGGTCGCCGAAGGCCTGATGCCCGGCGGGCACTGGCAGGCGCTGCTGCCCAAGGTGAAGGAACGCGCCATCGCGCTGATGCTCGAGGGCCGCATCGAGATCCTGCGCAAGGGCAAGCCCGTGACCGATCCCGTCGAGGTGCGCGGCGTCGTCCGGCTGCGCGCGAAAGCCTAGTTCAGGAAATCCCGCGCCGCGCCTTGGCCGCCTGCAGCGTGTTGGCGAGCAGGCACGCGATGGTCATCGGCCCCACGCCGCCGGGCACGGGCGTGATGGCGCCGGCGACCTTCTCCGCCTCGTCGAACGCAACGTCGCCCACGAGGCGGCCCTTCGCGCCGTCTTTGCCCGCAATGCGGTTGATGCCCACGTCGATGACGGTGGCACCGGGCTTGATCCAGTCGCCGCGGATCATCTCCGGCCTTCCGACGGCGGCGACGACGATATCGGCCTGACGCACGATGCCCGGCAGGTCGCGCGTCTTCGAATGCGCGACCGTCACCGTGCAGTCGGCGGCCAGCAGCAGCTGGGCCATTGGCTTGCCCACGATGTTCGAGCGGCCGACGATGACCGCGTGCAGCCCCGCGATGGCGGGCAGCGTCTGGCGGATGAGGCGCATCGAGCCCGCGGGCGTGCAGGGGACGAGAGCCGCGCGGCCCGTCGCGAGCAGGCCCGCGTTCATCGCGTGGAAGCCGTCGACGTCCTTCTTCGGGTCGATGGCGTCGAGCACCTTCGTGGCGTCGATGTGCTTGGGCAGCGGCAGCTGCACGAGGATGCCGTCGACGTCGTCGCGCGAATTGAGCTGGTGGACGAGTTCGAGGAGCTGCTTTTCCGTCGTGTCGGCCGGCAGGCGGTGCTCGAAGCTCTTCATGCCGACTTCGAGCGTCGCCTTGTGCTTGGCGCCCACATAGACCTGGCTCGCCGGATCCTCGCCCACGAGCACGACGGCAAGGCCGGGCGTGAAGCGGTGCTTTTCCTCGATCTCGTCCACCTCCAGCGCCACGGCGGCGCGCAGGTCGGCGGCGGTCGCCTTTCCGTCGATGCGTTTGGCGGTCATGGGAGCTTCGCTTTCATCGTGGCCATAAGCGCGTCGGGCGCGCCCGCGATCTTGAAACGCTTGCGCCGCGAGGCGGCACCCTGCGCCAGTTCGAAGGCGCGCTTGGGCAGGCCGAAATGCGCGGCGAGAAGTTCGATCGTCTCGGCCGTCGCCTTGCCGTCCTCGGGCGGGGCGCCGACCGCGACGGCGAGCGCGCCCTGCGCGTCCACCTCGCCCACGCCGCGGCGCCTTGCGCGCGGCGTCACGCGCACCGACAGGAAGACGCCGTCGGAAGCGGGTGCGAGCGGCGTGTGCGCCGGGGCATCCGGTTCCGCCATGCCTCAGGGCCAGTATTCGAAGATCAGGTTCTGCGCGAAGATCAGCAGCAGGATGAGCACGACCGGCGAGATGTCGATGCCGCCGAGATTGGGCACGAAGCGCCGGATGGGCCGCAGCGCCGGTTCGGTCACGCGATAGAGGAAATCGGCGATCGTGTAGACGAGCTGGTTGCGCGGGTTCAGCACGTTGAAGGCCAGCAGCCACGACAGCAGCGCCGAGCCGACGAGCAGCCAGATATAGATCTGGATCACGGAGACGATCAGCGAGCCCAAGGCGTGCATGGCGGTCCGAAGCTCCTCGCGGCCACGAAAGCGCTGCACGGTACACGAAGCATCCAAGCCCTTGCAAGACGGCGCTAATCCGTCGCTTGACAGGGCGGGGACCCGAACGCATTATCGCGCGCCTTTCGACGGGCGAGTGGGGCCGTAGCTCAGCTGGGAGAGCGCCTCGTTCGCAATGAGGAGGTCGTCGGTTCGATCCCGATCGGCTCCACCATCCCGCCCGCCGTCGCAAATCCGCCAGAGCACGTCGCTTCCCGAAGTGTCCGGCGCCGCCGTCCCCGGACGATGGCGCGCGGCCGTCCTTTGCTGCTAAACCGGCCGGGGGGATTTCCATGAGCGAAGAGCTTCTTCGCACAATCGAAAGCGACGTGCTGCGCCGGCTGTTCCGCTTCTGGCTCGACCAGACGCCGGCCTCGGGCAACATGCCCGCGGCCAAGGGATTCCCGGTCGAGGGGCTCGCCGAGTGGGCGCCCAATCTCGTCA
>JAYRKO010000629.1:0-1992 GCA_041905745.1 Tagaea sp.
CGCGGCTTTCGAGGCCGAGGGGGCCGACGCGTGGTACGCCTCGCCCGCTTCGCGCTTCCTGGGTCCCGACTACGATCCGGCGGCCTACGAGCAGGTGAAGGACGTCATCGACGTGTGGTTCGACAGCGGGTCGAGCCACGCCTACACGCTCGAACCCGGCAAGGAAAAGACGGGCTGGGACCTCAAATGGCCGGCCTCGCTCTATCTCGAAGGTTCCGACCAGCATCGCGGCTGGTTCCATTCCTCGCTGCTCGAAGCCTGCGGCACGCGCGGGCGCGCCCCCTACGAGGCCGTGCTGACGCACGGCTTCGTGCTCGACGAGCAGGGCCGCAAGATGTCGAAGTCGCTGGGCAACGTGACCGCGCCCCAGCAGGTGATCGAACAGTACGGCGCCGACATCCTGCGGCTTTGGGTCGTCGCGTCGGATTATTCGGAAGACCTGCGCATCGGGCCGGAGATCCTGAAGCAGCAGGCCGAGTATTACCGCCGCCTGCGTAACACGCTGCGCTATCTGCTGGGCGCGCTCGACGGGTTCGACGCGGCCGAGGCGCTGCCCGAGGCCGAGATGCCGGAACTGGAGCGCTTCGTGCTGCACCGGCTCGTCGAACTCGACGCGCTCTTGAAAAGCTCGGTCGAGAACTACGCGTTCACGGCGTTCTACACGGAACTCCATAATTTCTGCGCGGTCGATCTGTCGGCGTTCTATTTCGACATCCGCAAGGACGCGCTCTACTGCGATGCGAAGACGTCCAAGCGCCGGCGCGCCGCGCGCACGGTGATGGCGGCGCTTTACGAACGCCTCGTGAAGTGGCTTGCCCCCGTGCTGTGCTTCACGGCCGAGGAAGCGTGGCTCGCGCGCAACCCGGGCGAGGGCGAGTCCGTGCATCTGCACGTCTTCCCCGAAACGCCGGCCAAATGGCGCGACGACGCGCTCGCCGCCAAGTGGGCGAAGCTGCGCGACGTGCGCCGCGTCGTCACGGGTGCCAACGAAATCGCGCGCGCGGAAAAGAAGATCGGGTCCTCGCTGCAGGCGGCCCCGTCCGTCCATGTCGAGGACGGCGAGATCGCCAAGTCGATCTCGGCCGAGGCGTGGAACGAGCTCTTCATCGTCTCGGGCCACGCCTTCGCGCCGACGGCGGCCCCGGCCGACGCATTCCGGCTCGACGACGTGCCGGGCGTCGCCGTCGTCGTGAAGCTCGCCGAGGGCACCAAGTGCGAGCGCTGCTGGAAGGTGCTGCCCGAGGTCGGTTCGAACGCGGCGCATCCGGCGCTGTGCCGGCGCTGCGCGGACGTCGTTTCGGCATGAGCCCGCAGGCGAACCTCAAGCGCGGCCTGCTGATCGCCGGCGCGACGCTCGTCGCCGACCAGGCGGTCAAGTTCGCGATGCTGGTCTACCTCATCGAGGGCTTCCGCCCGTCGGTGCGGCTGCTGCCGTTCTTCGATCTCGTCGTCGTCTGGAACTACGGCGTCAGCTTCGGCATGTTCAACACCGGCTCGTCGTCGGCGGCGCATCTCTTCGCGGGCCTCGCCTTCGCCATCGTGCTCGGGCTCGTCTGGTGGATGCGCAACGCCGAGAACCGCAACGTCGTCCTGGCGCTCGGCCTCGTCGTGGGCGGGGCGATCGGCAACGTCGTCGACCGGCTGCGCTTCGGCGCGGTGTTCGATTTCTTCGATTTCCACGTCGCGGGCTGGCACTGGCCGGCCTTCAATGTGGCTGATTCGGCGATAACAATCGGTGTTGCCGTTTTGTTCTGGGACGCTTTCATCGGATCGCGGACATCACTAAAATAAGGGGATGAAGATTCGCTCCTCCCGACGGATGTCCGCCGCCGCGACGCTCGCCCTCTTGGGCGCGTTCGCGCTGGGCGGCTGTGCGGAAACGCGAAAGGCGCTGGGCTGGGAGAAATCCGCGCCCGACGAATTCCGCATCGTGAGCCGCGCACCCCTGACGCTGCCGCCCGATTACGGCCTGCGTCCGCCCGCACCGGGTGC
>JAYRKO010000630.1:0-1992 GCA_041905745.1 Tagaea sp.
CGGCGGGCGACGGCTTCAGGATCACCTGATACTGGTAATAGTGTTGAAGACGGTTCGGGTTCTCGCCGTAGCGCCCGTCCGACGGGCGGCGCGAGGGCTGCACGTAGGCGGCCTTCCACGGCTTGGGGCCCAGTGCACGCAGCGTCGTCGCCGGATGGAAGGTGCCGGCTCCCATTTCCATGTCGTAGGGCTGCAGGATCAGACAGCCTTTGTCCGACCAGTAGCGGTGCAGCGTGAGGATCAGGTCCTGGAAGCTCAGAACGGCCATTTCGTCTCGACTCGTTCGTGTTTTGACGCGGCGCAACATAACCGCCGCATCCGCCCGGCGGCAACGGCGGAATCGCGGCTTTTCCGCGGAATTTTTCTAGAGCGTCCGGTGCGGGCGCGCGCAGCCCTTGATGCCGCACCAGGGCGCTTTCGCCGGCACCCAGTTCGAGCAGTTCGCACACCATTCCACGTCGTAGCCGGCGAGTTTTTCCGGCTTCGCAGGCGGCCCATCGGGCTCGCGCGCGGCGCGGCGCACGGCCGAAAAAAGATAGACGCTGACGACGCTTCCCAGCACCAGCGGCCAGCCTTCGTCGATCGCCCAGACGAGAATCTCCATGCCCGGGAGCGTAGCGCGATGCGGTCGGGGCGTCGAGACGCGGTGTATTTTCCTTGTTTTCGGATTTTAATATGTTAATTTATGGCTATGGACCATATCGACCGCAAAATTCTACATCACTTGCAGCGAAAGGGGCGCGATTCATACGCCGAAATCGGGGCTGCGGTGGATCTTTCGGTCTCCGCGGTCAACGAGCGGCTGAAGAAGCTCGAGGCCTCGGGCGCGCTCGCCGCATGGTCTGTCGTCGTCGACCCGGAAAAGGTCGGGCGACCTACCCTTGCCTTCGTTTCCGTGGCGCTCGGCGGCCCGTCGCACGACAAGGCGTTCGTGCGCGCGGTCTCGGCGCTGCCCGACGTGCTCGAATGCCATCACGTCACCGGCGCGTGGTCCTACCTTCTGAAGATCCGCGTGGCGACGAATGCGGCGCTCGAACGCGTGATCGTCGAACGCATCAAGTCCGTGCCCGGCGTCGTGCGCACGGAAACGCTCATCGCCCTCTCCTCCGCGAAGGACACGCACGCCGTGGCTTGCCTGCCGTGAACGTCGAAACCGCCTTCCTCGTGAAGGGCCTGCTCCTGGGCCTTTCGATCGCCGCCCCCGTCGGGCCCATCGGCGTGCTGTGCATCCGCCGCACGATCGCCTACGGGTTCTTCGCGGGCTTCGCGGGCGGGCTCGGCACGGCCTTGGCCGACGCATTCTATGCGGGCCTCGCCGCCTTCGGCTTCTCGGCCGTGCTGGGTGACGCCGTCGCGGGCAACGCGTGGTTCCGCATCGCGGGCGCGGCGTTCCTGTTGTGGCTCGGCTGGAAGACGTGGAATGCCGGCCCGGCCGAGCGCGAGGCGAAGGTGAGTGCGCGCACGCTCGCCGGCACGTTCGCCGCGACGTTCGCGCTGACGCTCGCCAACCCCGCCACCATCGCGACCTTCGCGGCCTTGTTCCTCGCGATGGGGCTTGGCGACACGGGCGGTTCGCACGACGCGGGCGTGGCGCTGGTCGCGGGCGTGTTCGCGGGCTCGCTCCTGTGGTGGATCGTGCTGTCGACGGCCGTCGTCGCCGTGCGCGAGAAGCTGGGACCGCGCGCGATGGTCGCGATCAATCGCGGTGCGGGCCTCTTGCTGATCGGCTTCGGCCTGTGGGTCGTCGCGGGGCTCGCGTGACGACCTACAAAACCCCGTCAACCGCAGGTGCGATACGCGTTACCGTCCTGCGATTTCAAAGGGATAAATAGGTTACGTCGCCTGTTGTCGCCGCCCGTCTCAGCGCGGCGCGTCTTCGTCCGAGGCGCCCAAAAAGTCCCCAACCTGACCGAGCGGATCGTCCTCGGGGATCGTCTCGGCATCGTCGATGCCGTGCGCCTCGATCTCGACCTGGCTCAGGATGCCCTTGGC
>JAYRKO010000631.1:0-1986 GCA_041905745.1 Tagaea sp.
CGACGGCGCGTTCGGCCTGCCGCTCGGACTTCCACAGCGCGGCGACGTCCGCCTTCACGGCGTCGAACGGGCGGCGCTGGGCGGGCGTGACGGAATCGACGTGCACGATGAAGAACGCGCCCGCGCGCGTCTCGACGAGCTGGCTTTCGCGGCCGGCGACCGTCTCGAAGGCGGCGCGCACGGCTTCCGGCGCGTCGGCGAAAAGCGCCACCGGCTGGCCGGCGGCGTCGCGCCCGCGCGCGTCGAGCGCATCGATCTTCTTCACGTCCGCGCCGGCGGCAGCGGCCGCTTCGTCGAGCGAACGCCCGCGCGTGACCTGATCTTCGAGCTTGTTGGCGATCTCGAATGCGCGGTCGGCGGCCATGCGCGCGCGCAGCGCCGGTTCGATGCGGTCGCGCACGTCGGCAAGTTTGGATGCCACGCCCGGCTCGACGCGCTCGACGAGCACGATGTGCCAGCCGAACGACGTCTGCACGGGGCCGACGACCTTGCCGGGCTCGGCGGCGAAGGCGAGTTCCGCGATGGCGGGCAGCGTTTCCTCGCGCGTGACGAGGCCGAGGCCGACGCGGTCCGGCGACTGGCCCGGTGTCTCGGCGACGACGGCGTCGAAGGTCTTGCCGCCGGCGATCTTCGCGGCCGCCTCGCGCGCGGCGGCTTCCTCGGCGAACAGCATCTGCTTCAGTTCGCGCTGCTCGGGCCGATCGAACTCGCGCTTGCGCTGCTGGAATTCGTCCTCCAGTGCCCGCTCGTCGATCTGGACCTGCGCCTGCACGTCGGCGGCCGACACGCGGACGGCGGAAAGCGCGCGCAGTTCGGGCGCGGAGAAGCGCTCCCCGTTGGCGTCGTAAGTCTTCTTCAGATCGTCGTCGGACGGCGTGCCGACATCGTCGAACGAAGCGTTGGCCACGAACACGCGCTCGCCCGTGCGCTTCTCGTTGCGGTGGCGGTAGATCGTCTCGACGAGCGTGTCGGGCACGCGAACGCCGGCTTCGACCGCGTCGACGAGCTGCTGGCGCGCGATGTCGGCGCGCAGCAGTTCGATGTAGCGCTGTTCGGAATAGCCGTTCTCGTAGAGCAGGCGCTGGAACAGGAAACGGTCGAACTGGCCGCCGGGACCGCGGAAGTTCGGGTCGCTTGCGATGCGCTGGCGGATGATCGCGTCGCTCGTGACGAGGCGCAGGCGCGCGATCTCGGCGTCGAGGGCGGCCTGCCCGGTCAGGCGTTCGACCGTCTGGTCGAGGATGCCGAACTGCGCGAGCAGCGTGTCGTCGACCTGGCCGCCGAGCATGCGCTTGATGCGGTCGCGTGCCTGGCGGTACTCGACATCCAGCTCGCGTACGTTGATCTTGCGCTCGCCCACGGCGATGGCGGTGTCGTCGCCCCGGCGCAGGAAGGCGTAATCGCCGATCCCCCAGACCGCGAAGCTTACGATCAGCACGCCGAACATCACCTTGAATACGGTGCCGGCGGCTTTGTCGCGGATGAATTGCAGCATGATGTCTTCGTCTTTTCGGGGTCGGTGGCGAAAGGTGCGCGAGAATAGGGTGCCACCGGCAGTCCCGCAACCCTTGCGAAACCGGGCGCAACCCCTTATCCGGAATGCGCATTCCCGAGGGAGAAACGACCGATGGCCGGGCCCAAACCGCTGATCGCCGGAAACTGGAAAATGAATGGCCGGCTTGCCGACGCCACGAAGCTTGCCGGCGCCGTCGCCGCCTTCGCGCGCGCCCTGCCGCCGACGGCGGCCGACGTCCTCGTCTGCCCGCCTTATCCCTATCTCGCCCCGGTGTCGCAGGCGCTGGCCGGGTCGCGCGTGCGCGTCGGCGCGCAAGACTGTCACGCCGAGGCTGCCGGCGCCTTCACGGGCGACGTCGCTGCCGAGATGCTGAAGGATTTCGGCTGCAGCTTCGTCATCGTCGGCCATTCGGAACGCCGCGCGCTGCACGCCGAAACCGACGCGGTCGTGCAGGCCAAGGCGAAGGCCGC
>JAYRKO010000632.1:0-1985 GCA_041905745.1 Tagaea sp.
CAGGCTGCCGTGCGCGAAATTGATGATGTGCAGCACGCCGTAGATGAGCGTCAGCCCCAGCGCCACGAGCGCGTAGATCGCGCCGAGCGTGAGGCCGTTGACGGCGGCCGGCAGGAGGATGGCGAATTCGAGCATGCGCGTTGCGGAAAGGCCCGGGAGCGGCCCGTGTGCCGCTCCCGGGACATGTCGACGTCAGCGGCGTGCGGGCGTCGGGTAGACGACGTTGCCGGCCGCGAACTCCAGCGGGAAGATGAGCTTGATGTCCTTCTGGAGAACCTGCGTGACCACGGGGCGTGCGCCCTGGTTCTGGCCGTTGACGAACTTCGTCGGGCCGTAGGGCATGATGTGGTCGGCGAAGGTGGACGAGGCGAGCGCCGCGTTCACCGCATCGCGGTTCGTGCCGCCGGCCCGGTCGATCGCGTCGGCCAGCAGCAGCATGCACGAATAGGCGAGGAAGACCTCGTAGGTGAAGTAGAGCCCCATCTTCTCGACCCGGTCCTTCAGCGTCCACGACGCTTCCTTGCGCGGATCGAACCAGTGATTGCAGTCCATGATGAATTCGGCGGCCTGCGGGAACTCCTTGACGAAGCGGTACGAGGACGCGCCGCCGCCGAGGATCGAGTAGATGCCCTTGGCCTGGATGCGGTTCTGCTGGAGCGCGCGGGCGAACAGCACGAACTCGTCGTAGTAGTTCGACGGGATGATGATGTCCGGCTTGCGGGCCTGCACGCGCAGCACGATGTTGGAGAAGTCGCGCGTCGGGTTGGCGTGGCGGATCGTCTCGACCACTTCGAAGCCCAGCCCCGGCAGGCGCTGGTTGAGCGTCGTGGCCATGCCCGAACCGAATGCCGATTCCTCGTGGACGATCATCACCGTCTTGGCGGGCTTGCCGGCCTGATCGTTGATGCGCACGAGATTCTCGAGCGCGACGTCGACGATCGTGCCGAGGCCGGGGCCGAAGCGGAACGTGTTGGTGAGGCCGCGCTGGACGATCTGGTCGACCACGCCCACGTCGACGACGTGCGGCAGGTTGTGGCGTGCGGCGGCCTGCGTGGTGGCAAGTGCGATGCCCGAGGCGAACGGCCCGACGATGCCGGCCACGCCCGCTTCGTTGAGCTTGTCGACCTCGGCCGCGCCCACGTCGGGGCGCGACTGCGCGTCGGCCAGAACGGCTTCCACGCGCGCACCGCCCATCGACTTGATGCCGCCGCGGCGGTTGATGTCCTCGATCGCGAGCAGGACGCCCTGCCGGCCCTGATTGCCCGAGAAGGCGATGGCGCCCGTCACCGGGTGGAGCACGCCGATCTTCACCGCGGCCGCCTGGGCGCGCAGGATCGACGGCGCGCCGAGCGTGCCGAGAACGGTGCCCGCGGCGGCTCCCGCAAGTAGGGTACGGCGGTCGACGTGGTGTGTGCGCTT
Organism: Tagaea sp.; assembly: GCA_041905745.1. Classification (GTDB taxonomy): domain Bacteria; phylum Pseudomonadota; class Alphaproteobacteria; order CACIAM-22H2; family CACIAM-22H2; genus Tagaea. The sequence continues at coordinate 1,420 of JAYRKO010000632.1, forward strand.
TTGCATCTTCGTGTCTCCCTGTTCGAAGGACGGTTTCAGGCGTGCGACCACATGCGCGTGGCCGGCCCGCGCACGCGCGCGAGCTTGGTGCGGTACTGGTAGCGGTCGGGACGGTAGAGGAGTTCGATGTATTCGACGGGCCGGCCGCGCTGGTCGAAGACCGTGCGTACGACCGAGAGAAGCGCCGAGCCCACGCGCACGTCGAGCGCGCGCGCGACGGCGGGTTCGGCGAGCGTGGCCGAAACGGTCTGGTCGGCCGAGCCGATGAGGCAGCCGGCCTGTTCGAGAAGGGCGAGCAGCGGCTTGCGCGCGAGATCCTTGGCCGTGAATTTCCGGCCGAGATCGGCGGGCACCCAGCTGGTGGAGAAGGAGAGCGGCACGCCTGCATGCCGGCGCACGCGCACGGCGCGCTGCGCTTCCTCGCCCGCCGGAAGCTTCAGCGCCTTGCGGGCCGCCGGGGGCGGGGCCGCGTAGCCGAATTCGAGGATGTCGACCTTCGTTTCGAGGCCGACCATCAGCAGGTTCTCGATGAGGCCGGAGATGTTCGCCTCGACCGGCGCTTCCGC
>JAYRKO010000633.1:0-1985 GCA_041905745.1 Tagaea sp.
GACGGGGGCGGCCCAACGGCCGCCCCCGTTTCGTTTGCGCGGGACGGTGCGGCGATGCTACGGCAGGGGAAAGCCTGCCGGAGCCGCCGATCCCATGACCCGCCGCCGTCCGCTCGTCGTCGTCACGCGAAAGCTTCCCGATCTCATCGAGACGCGGTTGATGGAGCTGTTCGACTGCCGGCTCAATCTCGACGACCACCCGTTCTCCGAAACCGAGCTGATGAAGGCGATGGCCGAGGCGGAGATCCTCGTGCCGACGGTCACCGACCGGATCGACGCCACGCTCGTGGCCAATGCCGGCGCGCAGCTGAAGCTCATCGCCTCGTTCGGTACGGGCGTGAACCACATCGCGCTCGACGCGGCCAAGGCGCGCGGCATCACGGTCACCAACACGCCCGGCGTTCTGACCGAAGACACCGCCGACATGACGATGGCGCTCATCCTCGCGGTCGCGCGGCGCATCGGCGAGGGCGAGCGGCTCGTGCGTTCGGGCCGCTGGCAGGGTTGGGCGCCGACCGCGATGCTGGGCATGCGCCTGGCCGAAAAGCGGCTGGGCATCGTGGGCATGGGGCGCATCGGGCTTGCGGTCGCGCGGCGCGCGCGCGCCTTCGGCATGTCGATCCACTACCACAACCGCCGGCGCGTCGATCCGGCCGCCGAGGCGGAGGTCGAGGCGACATACTGGGAAAGCCTCGACCAGATGCTGGGCCACATCGACGTCCTGTCGATCAACTGCCCGCACACGCCGGCCACCTACCACCTGCTTTCCGCGCGCCGCCTGCGCCTGCTGAAGCCGCGCGCCATCGTCGTCAACACCGCGCGCGGCACGGTGATCGAGGAAGAAGCGCTCGCCCGCGCGCTCTACGCGCGCGAGATCGCCGGTGCGGGCCTCGACGTCTACGAGAACGAGCCGCAGGTCCATCCGCGCCTGCTCGAACTCGACAATGTCGTGCTGCTGCCGCATATCGGCTCGGCGACGCATTCCGGTCGCGTGGCGATGGGCGAAAAGGTGCTGGTCAACATCAAGAGCTTCGTCGACGGGCACAATCCGCCCGACAAGGTCGTCTACACGATGTTCTGATGCGGAAGGGGGCGGCGATGCGCGCGATCCCGGCGGCGATGCTTGCGGCGGCGCTTGCGGCCTTTCCGGCGTTCGCGGCCGAGCAGCGCATCGAGGAACTCTCCGCGCGGCCCGGCACCTCGTTCCTGACGCTGCGCGTCGAGCCCGACGGGCCGCCGCGCGCGGCCGTGCTCCTGTTCAACGGCGGGCCCGGCGCCATCCGCCTTTGGCAGGCCAGCGAGACGCCGCTCGACCAGCGCTTCGCGCGCGGGAACTTTCTCGTGCGCTCGCGCGCCCTGTTCGCCGCACGCGGCCTGCGCGTGGCCGCGATCGACGTGCCGACGGACAGGCGCCCGGCCGGCCTGCCTGCCACGTTCCGGCGGTCGGCCGAACACGCGGCCGATGTCGCGGCGGCGGTGGCGGCCCTGCGCGGGCCGGAGAATCTTCCGGTCTGGCTCGTGGGCACCAGCATGGGCACGGTCAGCGCCGCTTCCGCGGCGGTGCGGCTGGGCGGCGGCATCGACGGGCTCGTCCTCACCTCGAGCATCACGCGCCCGATTTCCGGCGGCATGAACTGGCTGCCCGAACCGACGGGCATCCGCGCCTTCGATCTCGACAAGATCGCCGTCCCCGTCCTCGTCCTCGGCCATGTCGACGACGAATGCTACGTGACGCCGCCCGGCGACATCCCCAATCTCGCCAGGCGCTTCGCGAAAGCCCCGCGCGTGGCCGCGCGCACGATCGAGGGCGGCAAGGATCCCGAGTCGGACGATTACGAGGCGCTGGCCGCGCACGGGTTCTTCGGGGTGGAGAAGGAAGCCGTCGACGCGATCGCGGATTTCGTGCTCGTCGGGCGCTAGGCGGCTTACGCCGTGCGGCCGCCGACGAGATAGGCCGCGACCAATACGACGCGCACCTCGTCGGG
>JAYRKO010000634.1:0-1985 GCA_041905745.1 Tagaea sp.
CGGGCGTCGACGTGATCGACGACCCGCAGCTCGTGCGCCTCAAGAGCCGCGATTTCTTCTGGTACAGCCCGATCCTGAAGGCCGAGCTCAACAAGAAGTCGGCCGAGCTGATCGTCGTGCCGAAGGACCAGGACGAGGCGCTGCGCGTCGTCGGCGCCTGCGCGCAGCATCGGGTGCCGCTGGTCGTGCGCGGCGGCGGCACGGGCAATTACGGCCAGCTCGTCCCGCTCAAGGGCGGCGTCATCCTCGATACTGCCAAGCTCAACCGCACGGTCTTCCTCAAGCCCGGTGTCGGCCGCTTCGAATCGGGCACGAACCTGATCGAGGTCGACCGGCAGGCGCGCGCCATCGGCTGGGAGATGCGCATGCATCCCTCGACCAAGCGCATGTCGTCGATCGGCGGCTTCGTGTGCGGCGGAGCCGCGGGCATCGGCTCGATCATGACGGGCCAGCTGCGCGATTGGGGCACCATCCCGGGCATCCGCGTGGCGACATGCGAACCCAAGCCGCGCGTGTTCGATTTCCGCGGCCGCGACGTGGCTGCCGCCACACACGCCTACGGCACGACGGGCGTCGTGCTGGAGGTGGAGATGGCGCTCGCACCCGCCTATCCGTGGTGCGATGCGGTCGTCGCGTTCGACGATTTCATGGATGCGGCGCGCTTCGGGCAGGCGCTGGGCGAAGCCGACGGCATCGTCAAGAAGGAAGCCGCGGTCATCGCGTGGCCCATTCCGGCGTGGTTCAAGGCGCTGAAAGAGGAATGCCCCGAGGGCAAGCACGTTGCCGTGTGCATGGTCGCGCAGTCCGAACGCGCGGCGTTCGAGAAGCTGGCGTCGGTCCACAACGGCAGGCTCACGACCTGGCGCCCGACGCCCGACGAGACGCAGTCGGATACGACGCCGCTCTACGAATATTGCTGGAACCACACGACGCTGCAGGCGCTGAAGGTCGACAAGGGCGTGACCTACCTGCAGACCGTGTTTCCCATCGGCCGCAACCTCGAAGTGGCCGAGAGGATGTACCGCCACTACGGCGACGAGGTGATGCTGCATCTGGAGTTCCAGCGCCGCTTCGGGCGCGTGAACTGCTCGGCCCTGCAGGTCGTGCGCTGGACCACGAAGGAGCGCCTCTACGAGATCATCCGCCACCACGAGGCGGAGGGCTGCATCATCCCCAACCCGCACAGCTACGTGCTGGAGGACAAGGGGCCCAAGGTGATCGCCGGCGACCGCCAGCTCGAATTCAAGCGGCAGTCCGACCCGTTCGGCCTGCTCAATCCCGGCAAGATGACGCGCTGGAGCCCGCAATGATCGTCTGGACCGACCCGCCCGCCCCGGCCCCGCACGCGGCCGACTGGGCCGCCTTCAAGGCCGCCATCGCGCCCGTCGAGACGGTCGACGAACAGTCGCTCGTGCGGCAGAAGTCGCGCGATTTCTACTGGTACTCGCCGATCCTGAAGCGCCAGCTCGGCAAGCATTTCGGCGACATCCTCGTCCTGCCGAAGGACGAGGCGGAAGTGATCAAGGTCGCGTCCGCGTGCGCGCGCATGCGCATCCCGCTGACCGTGCGCGGTGCGGGTACGGGCAATTACGGGCAGGCAATGCCGCTCGCCGGCGGCGTCATCCTCGACATGACGAAGATGGACAAGATCGTGTCGCTCGACGGTGGCGCGCTGCGCGTGCAGCCGGGCCTCAAGCTCATCGACCTGGAAGCGCAGACGATCCCGCAGGGGTGGGAGTTGCGCTTCCACCCCTCCACCCGCCGCACGGCGACCATCGGCGGCTTCATCGCGGGCGGCTCGGGCGGCATCGGCTCGATCGGCTACGGCACGCTGCGCGACCGCGGCACGGTGCGTGCGCTGCGCGTCGTCACGGTCGAGGAGAACCCGCGCGTCGTCGTGCTGGAAGGCGACGACGTGCAGAAGGTCGTCCACGCCTACGGCACGAACGGCATCGTGACCGAGCTCGACATCGCCATGGCGCGCA
>JAYRKO010000635.1:0-1982 GCA_041905745.1 Tagaea sp.
CGAGGCCCCAGTCGAGCACGCCGACGATCGCCTGCGCGACGTAGGGGATGATGCGCTGGCCGCCGGGCGAGCCGATCGCCAGCACGAGCCTGCCGTCGCGATCGAGAACGAGCGTGGGCGACATCGAACTGCGCGGACGCTTGCCGGGCTCGATGCGGTTGATGTTCGGCACGTCGCCCTCGCGCGGGCGCAGCGCGAAATCGGTCATGTGGTTGTTGAGAAGGAAGCCGCGCACGAATACGCGGCTGCCGAAGGCCTGCTCGATGGACGAGGTCATCGAGACCGCGTTGCCGGCCGCGTCGACGACGACCATGTGCGTGGTCGCGGGGATCTCGCTGGCCGCATCGGGCGCGCGCAGCGCGGCGCGCTGGAAGCGGCCCGGCTCGGCCTTTCCCATGCTGCGTTCGGTGCTGATGAGCTTCGAACGCGCCGCGATGTATTTGCGGTCGACGAGCTTGCCGACGGGCACGTCCTCGAAATCGCCGTCGGCGACGTAGCGCGCGCGATCGGCGAAGGCGAGGCGCTCGGCCTCCAGCAGCGCGTGGATCGCGGGCAGCGAATTGGGCGAAGTCTGGCGCAGTTCGAAGCGCTCGACCATGCCCAGGATCTGCGCGACCGCGATGCCGCCCGAGGAAGGCGGGCCCATGCCGCAGATCTTGAACGCGCGATAGGGCGCGCATACCGGCTCGCGCTTGGCCGCGCGATAGTTCTTCAGGTCGTCGACCGTCAGCGTGCCGGGCGTGCCGTTCTGCTGCGTCGCGCGGACCATCGCGCGCGCGAGCCCGCCCGAATAGAACGCCGGCGCGCTGCCGTTGGCGACGATGCGCAGGGTTTCGGCAAGCGCGGGGTTGGTGAGCCTCGTACCGGCTTGCTTCGGGTTGCCGTCGGCATCGAAGAAATAGTCGCGCGCACCCGGGAATTCCTTGAGCTGCGGCGTCTCGGCGACGAGCTGGGCCAGACGCGGCGAGATCGCGAAGCCGTCGGTGGCCAGCCGCATCGCCGGCTCGAACAGGCGCGCCCACGGCAGCCGGCCATGGTCGTCGTGCGCCAGCGCCAGCATCGCCACGAGCCCCGGCACGCCCACTGCGTGCCCGCCCTTTGCGGCCTGCGCGAAGGGCATCGGCTTGCCGTCGGCGTCGAGGAACATGTCGGGGCGCGCATCGGACGGCGCGGTCTCGCGCCCGTCGTAGGTTTCGATCTTCTTGGCTTCGGCGTTGTAGTGGACGAGGAAGGCACCGCCGCCGATGCCCGAGCTTTGCGGTTCGACAAGCGTCAGCACCATCTGCATGGCGATCGCCGCGTCGAGCGCGCTGCCGCCCTGACGCAGGATCTGGCGGCCCGCATCGGCCGCGATCGGATTTGCGGCGACGACCATCTGGCGTTCGGCCGAGACGGCCGCACGCGGTGCGGCGAGGCCGGTGGCGCCTTCGGGCTGCGGGCGCGGGGTCTGCGCGCCGAGGGCCAGCGGAAAGGCGAAAGCGGCGAATGCCAGAACGCCGATCGCGCGGCGGAGCCGGACAGGGAGGCGCGGCGAGGGCGGTGTGCCGTTGGTCACGCGCAAGCTTGGTCCTGTCCGGGGCGCCGACCGGCCGTCGGAAGCGGGCGGGCGGGCATTGCGAAGCCCGGAAATCTAGGCGCTTCCGGCGTTTTCCGGCAAGAGACGAGTGGCAGGAACCGGTTATTTCCCGGCGGCCAGCCGGCGGTATATGCCCGACTGATCGTGGGAGACGCCGAGCAGCTCGTCGAGCGCGCCCCGGCTTGCCGTCGCGGCAGTCTCGCCCGGCGGCAGGCGGATCGCGAAGGCCGGGCAATCGAGCTCGCGCGCCAGCTTCTCGATCGACCCCAGCATCTCGCCGGCCGGCCCCTCGCTGTCGATGAGGCCGAGCGCCACGATGTTGTCCACGTCGAGCCGGCGGCCGGCGGCGAGGTCGGGGCGCACGGCGTAGCTGCATAGCGCCTGCAGGTAGCCGCGCGCGTCCTCG
>JAYRKO010000636.1:0-1976 GCA_041905745.1 Tagaea sp.
GCGCTACGCGCGCAGGCCCGCGAGGGCCGGGAATAGGCCGAGCAGGCCCGCCGACACGATCTGCACGGCGATCGCCGCCAGCAGCAATCCGAAAATTCGGTTGAGGATGTTGAGGCCCGTGCGGCCGAGCTGCCGACCGATCGGATCGGCCAGCCGCAGCGTGACCCAGACGACGGCGCATACCAGCGCAATGCACACGACGACGGCGCCGAGATGTGCGAACTCCGCGCTGCGCTTGGTCTCGATGATGGTGGACGAGATCGAGCCGGGCCCGACGAGCAGCGGGATGCCGATGGGCACGACGCCGACCGCCGACTTCTGCCCGGCTTCGTCGGCCTCCTCAGGCGTCTGCTGCACGGCGGAAACCTTGGCGTTGAGCATCGACAGGCTCATCAGGAACAGCACGATGCCCCCGCCCACGCGGAACGCGTCGAGGCTCGTCCCCAGCACGCGCAGGATGACGTCGCCGGTCAGCGCCGAGATGAGGAGCACGATGAAAACGGTGGCGGCCGCCATGTCGGCCGTGCGGGCGCGAAAGCGGTCGTCCTGGCCGCCGGTCAGCGCCAGGAAGACCGGGATCGCGGCGAACGGCGTCAGGATCGCCAGCAGCGTGACGAAGAAGCGGGAATAGTCGGCGAAATCCGCCATGCCGTCAGCCGGCCCAGGGATGCGTCTTGATCCAGTGGCGCGCGATGTCCATGCGCCGCGGGATCCAGACGCGATCGTGCTTTTCGACATGGTCGATGAAACGCTGGAGCGCGCGGAAGCGCCCCGGCCGGCCGATCAGGCGCAGATGCAGGCCGACCGACATCATCTTCGGCGTCTCGGCGCCTTCGGCATAGAGCACGTCGAAAGCGTCGCGCGCGTAGGCGAACCAGTCGTCGCCGGTGTTGAAGCCCTGTGCGGTGCCGAACTTCATGTCGTTGACGTCGAGCGTGTAGGGAATGACGAGATGGCCTGCCTTGCCTTCGCGCACCCAGTAGGGCAGGTCGTCATTGTAGGCGTCGCTCGAATAGAGCATGCCGAACTCGGCGGCGAGCGCGCGGGTGTTGGGCGAATGTCGGCCCGTGTACCACCCGACGGGCTTCGTTCCGGTTGCCTTCGAGATCGCGTCGATGGCGAGCCGGAAATGCTTGCGCTCCTCGGCGATCGGCATTTTCTGATAGTCGATCCAGCGCCAGCCGTGGCTTGCGACCTCGTGCCCGCCTTCGACCATTGCGCGCCCGGCCTCGGGGTGGCGCGCGAGCGCCATGCCCACCGCCCACGACGTGAAGGGCAGGCGGCGCTTCTCGAATTCGCGCAGGATGCGCCAGAAGCCGGCGCGGCTGCCGTATTCGTAGATGCTCTCGGTGCTTTCGTCGCGCCGCTTGGGCCGCGGCGTCAGTCCGACGACTTCCTGGAGATAGACCTCCGATTCCTTGTCGCCGTGCAGGATCGAGCGTTCGCCGCCCTCCTCGTAGTTGACGACGAACGACACCGCGACGCGCGCGCCGTTGGGCCAGGCGGCGTGCGGCGGATTGCGGCCGTAGCCGACGAGATCGCGCGGATAGGCCGGCGCCTTACGCTTGCGGGGCGGCATCGGCAGGCGCTTCCGTCTGGGTGGGCGACGTGAGGATGCGCACGAAATTGAGGAGCATCGCGTCCTCCCCGGCGGGCGCCACGAACGAAATGCCGACCGGCGCTTCCTCGGCGAAGCCGGCGGGCAGCGAAATCTGCGGCAGGCCCGCGAGCCCGGCGATGCAGGTGAGCGGCAGCGTACGCTGGCGCACGCGCTCGAACGCCGCCTCGTCGGCGTCGCGCAGCGGGGCGGGCGTGGCGGCCGTCGGCAGGCACAGGATGGTCCCGGGTGTCATCAGCCGGTCCATATGCGCGCGGATCGCCGTCCGGCGGTTTTTGCGGTCGGCAACCGTCGCGGCGTCGACGCTTTTGCCGAAATTGAAGCGCGCGGCGACGTCGGGCGCCAGTTTGGGCTGAAC
>JAYRKO010000047.1:0-10532 GCA_041905745.1 Tagaea sp.
ATGCAAGGATCAGTGCGGCGACCACCGTTGCCGCCGCCAGCATGGCATTGCGCCGCTGCGCCCATGCCGCAAGCAGGTTGTCGCGGTCGAACGCCACCTCGACGAGGACGGGCGCGGCACTCGCCCGACGGAACGTCGCGAGCTTTTCGACTCCGTCGACAGGCGACTTCAGCACGAACGCCTGCGGCGGCGCGCCCGGACCGTTCGGCGCGCGGTCGAACGAGAGCTTCGGCGCCGAAAGCAGGTCGACCTTCGGATAGCGCGAAAGGATCGTGCCGTCGGCAAGCGTGATCGCGACCGTGTCAGCGCCCAGCGCACGGAAGAAGTTCTCGAAATAGTTCGGATCGAGGCGGCCCGCGACGATGCCGGCGAAGGTCCCGTCCGGCAGGAAGGCGGCGCGCGCGACCGGGATCGAAATTTCGAACGACGGGACCGATCGGGCCGGCGGCGAAACGACGAGGCCGACCGCCGGATCTTCGCGCAGCGTCCGGAAATAGCCGCGGCCGCTGAAGTCGAACGGCTCGGGGCGGGCCGACGTGGCGTTGGCGACGAGCCGGCCGTCCGTGCCGATGAAACCGATGCCGGCAAGCGGCGTCAAAGTCCGATGGATGAGGCGCAGGCGTTCGTGGATCGCCGCCGCGGAAGCAGCCACGCCGCCGACCGCCGGCAGCGGTTCGATATCGACCGTGCGCAATCCCAGATCGATGCCGGCGAAGATCTGGTCGACATGCAGGATCGCGATCTGCGAAAGCGCCTCGACGCGCTCGTTGGCCATGCGCATCACGTTGCGCTGGTCGAACCAGGTTGCGCCGAAGATCAGTGCAAAAATGCCGACGATGGCCGCCACGACGGCCGCATTGCCCGGCAGGCGATCGCCGCGCACCTCTATTGCGCGCGCGGTTGCGTCGTCAGGCATCGGAGGAAACGCGCGCTGCAAACGCGTGATTTAGACAAATTTTACCCATCACGGGAATTTTAGAATCTCTCCACGACCGATGATAGTGCCATGGCATGCGCGCATGGCGTCGTGGTTAACAAAGTATTGCCGCGCGTTCGCCTCAGCGGCGGTTCGCGGGCGATTCCAGAATCACGATTTCGTCGGGGCGCGCATAGTTGAGCAGTGCGCGCGCCTGCTCGTCGAGCATGTCGCGGTCGAGCGAGTCCGCACGAAGCAACGCCACGCGCCGTTCCAGCGATACGCGCTCGGCACGGATGTCGTCGCGATGCTCGCGCGCGATGCGCACTTCTTCGGTAAGGCGCAGATAGGCGTAGAGCCCGCGCTCGCCCTCGAACGAGTGGTAGGCAAAATATCCCACAACGCAAAAGCCCAGAACGGGGCCGAGTGCGGCACGCACACTGCGTTGAATCAACAGGAGAAACGACATCGCGACTCGAAGAGAATCACGCCGCGACTCGGGCCGTCAACTGATGGTTAACGACTGCCCCTCAAGCGATTCAAATGACTCGCTTTTTTCTCATCCGCGCTTGAGCGCCGCCCGTCCCGGATAGCGGGCCTGACCGCCCAAATCTTCCTCGATGCGGATCAGCTGGTTGTATTTGGCAAGCCGGTCCGAGCGCGACAGCGAGCCGGTCTTGATCTGCCCGCAATTCGTCGCGACGGCGAGATCGGCGATCGTGGAATCCTCCGTCTCGCCCGAACGGTGCGACATCACGGCCGTATAGCCGGCGCGCTGGGCCATCTCGACGGCCTCCAGCGTTTCCGACAGCGTACCGATCTGGTTGACCTTGACGAGGATCGAATTGGCGAGACCTTTCTCGATGCCCATCGCCAGCCGCTTGGGGTTCGTGACGAACAGGTCGTCGCCCACGAGCTGCACCTTGCCGCCCAACGCATCGGTCAGCGCCTTCCAGCCGGCGAGATCGTCCTCGGCCATGCCGTCCTCGATCGACACGATCGGGTAGCGCTTGCACAGGTCGGCGTAGAACGAAACCATCCCGCCGGCGTCCAGCGTCTTGCTCTCGCCTTCCATGACGTACTTGCCGTCCTTGAAGAACTCGGTCGAAGCGGAATCGAGCGCCAGCACCACGTCCTCGCCCAGCCTGTAGCCCGCGGCCTCGACCGATTTCGCGATGAAGCCGAGCGCGTCGTCCGCGCTCTTCAGGTTCGGCGCGAAGCCGCCCTCGTCGCCCACGTTCGTCGCGAGGCCCGCATCCGACAGGCGCTTCTTGAGCGCGTGGAACACCTCGGCACCCACGCGGATCGCCTCCGCGCCCGACTTCGCGCCCACCGGCATCACCATGAATTCCTGGATGTCGATCGGGTTGTCGGCATGCGCGCCACCATTGACGATGTTCATCATCGGCACCGGCAGCACGTGTGCGCGCGCACCGCCCACGTAGCGGTAGAGCGGCAGGCGGGCCGCCGCCGCGGCCGCCTTGGCGACCGCAAGGCTCACGCCGAGGATCGCGTTGGCGCCGAGCCGGCCCTTGTTGGCCGTGCCGTCGAGCGCCACCATCGTTCGGTCGATCTTCAGCTGGTCGGCGGCATCGAGACCCGACAGCGCGTCGAAGATCTCGCCGTTGACGGCCCCAACCGCCTTCGTCACGCCCTTGCCCAGATAGCGCTTCTTGTCGCCGTCGCGCAGTTCCACCGCCTCGTGTGCGCCGGTCGAGGCGCCGGAGGGAACGGCCGCGCGACCGAGCGTGCCGTCCTCGAGCGTCACGTCGACTTCGACGGTCGGGTTGCCGCGGGAGTCGAGGATTTCGCGGGCGCGGATATTGGCGATGGCGGTCATGTTCGGGAATTCTCCGGTCTTAGCAGCCGAGCATCTCGGCGAGGTGCACGAAGTCGCGCGCGACGAAGGTCCAGTCGCCGTCGGGCGCAAGGTCGATCTTCTGGTTCGGTCCGTATTCGGTCGGCCTCGCGACGAACGCGGTCTTGAGACCGTGCGACTGCGCATGGCGCAGGTCGGAATTGTGCGCGGCCACCATCATCACCTGCTCGGGCGGCAGGCCCAGCATCGCGGCGGCGCCCAGATAGGTCTGCGGCTGCGGCTTGTAGGCCTTGAACACTTCGGTCGACAGCACCGTGTCCCACGGCAGCTTCGCGCGCCGCGCCATGTCGACGAGCAGGCGCACGTTGCCGTTGGAGAGCGGCGAAAGGATATAGCGAGTCTTGAGCCGGTCGAGCCCCGCGACCGTGTCGGCCCACGGGTCGAGCTGGTGCCACGCGAAATTGAGGGCGTCGGTCTCCGCTTCGCTCAGCTTCAGCCCGAACTGGCCGCACAGCGTCACCAGCGTCTCGCGATGGAGAATATCGAGCGGCGCATAAGGCCGCTTGCCGGCGCGCACCACTTCCATCGAGGGCTGGTAGTTCGCGCGCCACGCATCGGCGAAGGCGGCGGCATCGAGCGACACGCCCTTGGCCTTCGCCACGGCCGCCACTTCGCGCGTCACCGACGTGCGCCAGTCGACGCAGGTTCCGAAGACGTCGAACAGCATGGCGACATGCATGGCGGGCGGGGCTTTCGCGAAGGGTCCGATCCAGCGAGGTAGCAGACCCCCGCCCCCGCGACAAGGGTGCGGCTGGGGCGCTATCCTTGCGCGGCCATGGAAGGATTCGCGATCCGCCCCGCCCTGCCCGCAAAAGACCGCGACCGCGCGCTGCGCCGGCTCGCCGAGGAGGCGCGCGCACTGGCCGATCCGCCGGTTTCCGGCTTCCGCGTGGGGGCCGCGCTCGTGGGCGCGAAGACGGGGCGGGTCTATCTTGGCGGCAACATCGAGTTTCCCGGAACGGCCATCGCCCAGTCGATCCATGCCGAGCAGGCCGCCTTCGCCAACGCCTGGCATCACGGCGAAACCGGGATCGCGGCATTGGCGGTCAGCGCAATGCCCTGCGGCCACTGCCGCCAGTTCCTCTACGAAACGCTAGGTCCGCGCGCGCGGCCCTTCGCCGTGCTGGTGGGACCGAAGAAGCGCACGCTCGCCGACCTGCTGCCCGACGCGTTCGGCCCCCGCGATCTGGGCTTCGCGGGCGGATCGATGTCGACCAGGCCCGTGCGCCTCGCGTGCAAGGGCGACGCGCTGGTCGAAGCCGCCCGGCGCGCGGCGTGCGCATCCTATGCGCCGCACTCACGCGCACATGCCGGGATCGCGCTGCTGCTGGCCGACGATGCGGTCGTAGCCGGACGCTATGCCGAGAACGCGGCCTACAACCCGAGCCTCGCCCCGCTGCAATCCGCCCTGATCCTGCGCGATCTTGCCGGCAAGCGGCGCGTGCCGATCGAACGCGCCGTGCTGGTCGCGCGCGCAAGCGCCGTCGCGCACGCCGGACAGGCCGAGGAACTGCTCGGCGTCGTGGCACCCGGCGTGCGGCTGGAAACCGTCTACGCGCGCTAGTGGATCTCGTCGGCCTCGGCGATCGCCTTGGCGAGTTTGGCGTAGCTGAAGCCCTTTTTCTTCGCCGCGCCGATGATGACGGCCTCGCGCCGCACGAGCGTGTCGACGACGGCGGGGATGCCCTTCACCGCTTCCGGCGGCACGATCACCGCGCCGTGCCGGTCGGCATGGATGATGTCGCCCGACTTGACGCGCATGCCGAACACGTTCGCCTCGCCGCCGAAATCGACCGCGTGGACCCATGCGTGCGACGGCACGACCGAGCCGGACAGCGCCTGGAAGCCCGTCGCCCACACATGCGTGTCGCGGATCGACCCGTCGGTGACGACGCCGAGCGCGCCCAGCCCCTTGTGGATGTTCGACTGAACCTCGCCCCAGAACGCGCCGAAGCCGGCGCGATCGCCGTCAAGGTCCTGCAGCACGCACACCGACGGGCGCGGCCCGCCGCTCTCGATGTACTTGTAATAGTCGAGCCGGGCCTGCTTGGCGGCCTTGCCCTGCAGCTTGTTGGGCTCCGTCGAAGCGATGCGCGCCGTGCGGGCGTATCCCACGATGGGCTTCAGGTCGGGAAACTGGCAGACCATCGGGCGCGTCGTGAAACCGGAAATGCGCCAGCGCGGGTCCATGACCTCGAGTGCGTTGCACATCGTGGGCGTGTCGTAATCCGCAAGTTTCGCAAGATCGCGCGCGCTGAAGGCGTCGGCCATGTCGTTTCTCTCCCCCGCTTTCGTTGCCGGGCACGATAGAATGGCGCGATGCGCTTCGTCTACGCGATCCTCAACACCGCCGGCACGATCTATGTGGGCCAGACGACCGACGTCGAGCGACGGCTCGCGCAGCACAACGGCACGAAGCCGGGCGGCGCCAAGTTCACGCGCGGGCGCGGGCCGTGGCGGATCGTGCATGTCGAGGCATTCGAGAAACTCGGCGACGCGCTGCGGCGCGAACGCGCGCTGAAGCGCGACCGGAAATTCAAGGCGATGCTGAAGACGGGGGCGCGCTAGGCGCCGCGCACCCACGCTTCGGCTTCCGCGTGCGTGGCGAAACGGCGGATTTCGAGGACGCCGGAAAGGACGTTCGTCGTCTCGACGATGACCTCGGACAGGAGCTTCGCGATCAGCCCGTACATCGGCGCGGTGGCCACGAGCGCGTAGCGGCGCGGCCGGAACGCCTTCAGCGGGCCGCGCACCAACGCCTCGCGGATCACTTCCATGTCGGGAACGGTGACGTGCCTGCGCGTGCCCGTCACGTCGGCGATGGCCGGCATGCCGGGCCGGTAGTCGGGATGCGCCAGCACCTCGACAATAAGGGCGATGTACGCATCGACGTCGAAATCGCCCGACTGCTCGATGCGCAGCAGGCCGTCGGCGATGCGAAACGAGATCTTGAAGCGCATGCGCGCAACGGCAATGTCAGACGACGGCCAGACGCTTGGAAAGCGCGTCGAACGCCTTCAGTTCCGACAGCAGGCCCGGCATGTCCTTGAGCTTGACCATGTTGGGGCCGTCGGACGGCGCCTTGTCGGGATCCTGATGCGTTTCCATGAACACGGCCGCCACGCCGATGGCGAGTGCGGCGCGCGCAAGCACGGGCACGAACTCGCGCTGGCCGCCGGTCGACCCGCCCTGCCCGCCCGGTTGCTGGACCGAATGCGTCGCGTCGAACACGACGGGGTAGCCGTTCTCCGCCATGATCGGCAATGCGCGCATGTCCGAGACGAGCGTGTTGTAGCCGAACGACACGCCGCGCTCGCACTGCAGGATCTTCTCGTTGCCGGTGCTCGCGATCTTCGCGACGACGTTCTTCATGTCCCACGGGGCCAGGAACTGGCCCTTCTTTACGTTGATCGCGCGGCCCGTGGCGCCGGCGGCGAGCAGCAGGTCGGTCTGCCGGCAAAGGAACGCCGGGATCTGGAGGACGTCGACGGCTTCGGCGACGGGCGCGCACTGCGCGGCGTCGTGCACGTCGGTCAGCACGGGGCAGCCGTACTTCTCGCGCACCTCGGCCATGATCGGCAGGCCCTTCGCCATGCCCATGCCGCGCCCGCCGGCGAGCGACGTGCGGTTCGCCTTGTCGAAGCTCGTCTTGTAGACGAGCGGGATGCCGAGCTTTCCGGTGAGTTCGACGAGCGCGTGGCTCATCTCCAGCGCATGCGCGCGGCTTTCCAGCGCGCACGGCCCCGCGATCAGCGCGAACGGCTTGTCGTTGGCGATCGGGATGTTGCCGACCGCGACGGTCTTGGTTCCGGTCATGGAGGCGATCCTATACCAGCCGGCTCTGCGTGACAGCCGCCTTCACGAAACTGGCGAAAAGCGGATGCGGATCGAAGGGCTTCGACTTGAGTTCGGGGTGGAACTGCACGCCCACGAACCACGGATGGTCGGGGATCTCGACGATCTCGGGCAGTTCGCCGTCCGGCGACATGCCCGAGAAGCGCAGCCCCGCCTTCTCCAGCATCTGCTTGTAGTGCACGTTCACTTCGTAGCGGTGCCGGTGGCGTTCCTGGATGCGGCTCTTGCCGTAGATGTCGGCGACGATCGAGCCCTTCGCGAGGTCGCAATCGTAGGCGCCCAGCCGCATCGTGCCGCCCATGTTGTCGCCCATGCCGCGCTTTTCCAGCGCGTTGCCGCGCACCCATTCGGTGAGCAGGCCCACGACCGGTTCGGGCGTCGGCCCGAATTCCGTCGTGCTCGCCTTCGTCACGCCGCACAGGTTGCGGGCCGCTTCGATGCACGCCATCTGCATGCCGAAGCAGATGCCGAAATACGGCACCTTCTTCTCGCGCGCGTAGCGCACCGCCCGGATCTTGCCTTCGGCCCCGCGTTCGCCGAAGCCGCCGGGCACGAGGATCGCGTGCGCGCCGTCGAGCGCGTCGAAATTGGCGCCCTCGCCCTCGAACAGCTCGCTCTCGATCCAGTTGAGCTTGACCTTGACGCTGTTGGCGATGCCGCCGTGCGTCAGCGCCTCGTTCAGCGATTTGTACGCGTCGAGCAGGCTCGTGTACTTGCCCACGATCGCGATCTCGACCTCGCCCTCGGGCTGGGTCAGGCGGCGGACGATCTCGGTCCAGCGGCTCAGGTCGGGCTCGGGTTGCGGCAGGCCGAAATGGCGCAGCACCTCGCGGTCGAATCCTTCGCGGTGATAGGCGATCGGCACTTCGTAGATCGAGCGCGCGTTGAGCGCGGGGATCACCGCCTCTTCGCGCAGGTTGCAGAAGAGCGCGATCTTCTTGCGCGCCGAAGCCGGGATCTCGTGTTCCGAGCGGCACAGCAGGATGTCGCAGCGGATGCCGACCGACTGGAGCTGCTGGACCGAATGCTGCGTGGGCTTCGTCTTGAGTTCGCCCGCCGACGCGATATAGGGCACCAGCGTCAGGTGGACGAAGCACGCGCGCTCGCGGCCAAGCTCATTGCCGAGCTGGCGGATCGCCTCGAGGAAGGGAAGGCTTTCGATGTCGCCGACCGTGCCGCCGACCTCGCACAGCAGGAAGTCGACGTCGCCGGAATCCGCCATCACGAATTCCTTGATGGCGTCGGTCACGTGCGGGATCACCTGGACGGTGGCGCCCAGATAGTCGCCGCGCCGTTCCTTGGCGATGATGTTGGAGTAGATGCGCCCCGTCGTGATGTTGTCCGACTGGCGCGAAGGCACGCCCGTGAAGCGCTCGTAGTGGCCGAGATCGAGGTCGGTCTCCGCCCCGTCGTCGGTCACGTAGCACTCGCCGTGCTGGTACGGGCTCATCGTGCCCGGATCGACGTTGAGATAAGGGTCGAGCTTGCGCAGACGGACCTTGTATCCGCGCGCCTGAAGGACCGCACCGAGAGCTGCGGAGGCGAGACCCTTGCCGAGAGAGGAGACCACGCCGCCGGTGATGAAAATGAACCGCGTCATGGGCCCCCGGTATAGCCCCTCGACGCGCGCGGCCCAAGCGGAACCGTCACATGGCTCGTCTGCGCGGCGCAAATTTCGGGATTGACGCGATTTCGGGATAACTCCCGAGTCGCGTACGGATTTTCAGCGGGCGACCGGCGGGGCGGGTGCCGCCGGCGCTTCGGGTGCCGGTGCTGCGGGAACCGGCAGCGGGCCCGCGAGCGGGTCCGGCGCGCGCTTGCCGTGGCCGCCGGCGAGGATCGCCAGCAGGATGCTCGTCGCCATGAAGGCACCCGCGAGGATCGCGGTGGCGCGGGTCAGGAGGTTGGCCGTGCCGCGCGCCGACATGAACCCGCCCATGCCGCCACTTGAACTGCCCATGCCCAGTCCGCCGCCCTCGCTGCGCTGGATCAGCACGACGCCGACGAGCGCGATGGCGATGAGGAGGTGGATGACGGTCAGGACGGTTGTCATGGCGGCGGGACATTTCGATGTTCGGAAAGGAGCGGCTTTCTAGCCCGAAGCCGGCGGGAAATCCAGCCAAGGGGCACAGGACTATTGTTCCTCATTTGATAACAAACAATAGATTTTTTGTTCAATTGTTTCCCTCCGGGGTCTCGCTAATTTTGCCCATGAACGTTTCCCCCGAAAGGATCACCCCCATGGCATCCCCCCGGATCGTCGTCCGTCCCTCCGAAACCCGCGGCCCGGCCGATTTCGGCTGGCTCAAGAGCCGCCACAGCTTCTCCTTCGGCAGCTACTACGACCCGGCCCATATGGGCTTCCGGGCGCTGCGCGTCATCAACGAGGACCGCGTGGCCCCGGGTGCCGGCTTCGACACGCACGGCCACCGCGACATGGAGATCGTCTCCTACGTCCTCGACGGCGCGATCCGCCACGAGGATTCGATGGGCAACGGCGAAGTGCTGCGCGCGGGCGAAGTGCAGGCCATGTCGGCCGGCACCGGCATTCTCCATTCCGAGTTCAACGATTCGACCGAAAAGCCGGTCCACTTCCTGCAGATCTGGCTGCTTCCCGACCGGCAGGGCCGCAAGCCGCGCTACGAACAGCGCGCCTTCCCGCGCGAGACGAAGCTCAACCGCCTTGCCCTCGTCGTCTCGCCCGACGGCGCGGACGGGTCGGTCGAGATCCACCAGGACGCGCGCGTCTACGCGACGGTCCTGGAACGCGGGAAGACGGCCGAGTTGTCGCTCAAGGCCGGCCGCCACGCCTGGGTGCAGGTCGCGCGCGGTGCGGTCGAGATCGACGGCACGCTGCTGAAGGAAGGCGACGGTGCCGCCGTCTCGGACGCAGCGGCGCTGAAGATCGCCGGCAAGGCGGACGAGAGCGAAGCGCTCGTCTTCGACCTCGCCTGACGAAAGCTACGGGCGCGGCTGGGTGGTGTAGATCTTCTGCGCCACCCGCCAACGCCCGTCGACGCGCAGCAGGCACAGATAGTCGGTGAAATAGCGCGGCGGAATCTGGCAGGCGACCTTGACGAACGCCATGTCCGGCCCCGCCAGATCGACCGACAGGATGCGGTCCTTGCGTTCGAGCCCCGCCGCACTGGGCTTCGGGCGCGAACGCACGTTGGCGAGCCACTGGTCGCGCGGCAGGACCACGACCTTGCCGCCGTCGATGAACGTGAGCGAACTGCCGGGGTCGAAGATCGACGCCAGCTTGTCGGCGTCGCCCTCGTAAAGCCCGTCGAAATAATCGGCAACCGTCGCGTGGATGCCGCCCAGCGTCGCGTGGTCCTTCATCGTCTCTCTCCTAGCGCCGCGGTGCGGCCTTGACGATCGCCTCGAACGCATCGGCGCGCAACGAAGCGCCGCCCACCAATGCGCCGTCGACGTTCGGCACGGCCAGAAGTTCGGCCGCGTTGAGATTATTGACCGACCCGCCGTAGAGGATGCGCATCTTCGCGCCGTCCGAAAAGCGCTTGGAAAGGCCCGCGCGGATGGCACCGTGGACCTCGCCGACTTGTGCCGCCGTCGGCGTGCGGCCCGTGCCGATCGCCCAGACCGGCTCGTAGGCGACGACGAGATTCTCGGAATTCGCATCCGCCGGCAGCGACCCGACGAGCTGGCTCGCGACGACCTGGATCGTCCGGTTCTCGTCGCGCTCGGCCAGCGTCTCGCCCACGCAAAGGATGGCCGTCAGCCCGGCGCGCAGTGCGGCCTTCGCCTTGGCCTGCACGACCGCGTCGGTTTCGGCGTGCAGCGCGCGGCGTTCCGAATGGCCGACGATGACGAAGCTGCAGCCGAAATCCTTCAGCATCTCGGCAGCGACGTCGCCCGTGA
>JAYRKO010000637.1:0-1975 GCA_041905745.1 Tagaea sp.
CGAGCGGCACGGTGCGGCGCGGGTCGAGCCGGCGCGCTTCGTCGTATTCGTCGATGAGCCGCTCGAGTGCCGCCTGCGGCCCGTAGGTGCCCGCGCGCGTCAGCGGCGGCGTCAGGTGATCGATCGTCACGGCGGCCGCGCGGCGCTTGGCTTGCGTGCCTTCGCCCGGGTCGTTGACGATGAAGGGATAGAGGTTGGGCAGCGCGCCCAGTGCCGCCTCGGGGAAGCAGTCGGCCGACAGCACCAGCCCCTTGCCCGGCAGCCATTCGAGATTGCCGTGCTTGCCCACATGCACGACCGCGTCGAAGCCCGCGAGCCACGCGTGGAATGCAAGATAGCCGTGCGGCGGGACGAGGGCGGGGTCGTGGTAGCTCGCCGCCGGGTCGATCTCGTAGCCGCGCGCGGGCTGGATCGCGACCGCGACTTTGCCGAACAGGTGGGCGGGCAGCACGAAGGTGTCGCCCTCGCGTCGTGCGTCGGCCGCGATATCGCCCCAGCGGGCGTCGACGGCTTCGCGCACGGCAGCGGATTTTCGTGCGAGGAATGCGCGATAGGCGTCGACCGGATAGCGCACGCCGCCGGCCGCGATCTTGCGAAGATTGGTCGGCCCCGCAAGCAACAGCGCCATCAGCGATGCGCCGTCGGCCGGCGCGCCCGCGACCGCGTAGCCCGCGTCCGCCAGCGCCTTCAGGATCGCGACGGCCGAGGCGGGCGTGTCGAGCCCCACGCCGTTGGCAAGCCGGCCGTCCTTGCCGGGATAATTCGCCAGCACCAGCGCCACGCGCCGCGCGGCCGGCGCCTTGCGGCGCAGTTTGACCCAGTTCGCCGCAAGCTCCGCGACGTATGCAACACGGCTTTCGTCCGCTTCGAAACCGACGAGGTCGACCTCGCAGTCGGCGTCGCGCCCGAGCGGACCTTTGAATCCGATGGCGCGCGACAGGATGCGCCCGTCGAGTTCGGGCAGCGCCACGTTCATCGCCACGTCGCGGGGTGCGAGGCCGCGCGTCCCCTCGGCCCAAGTCGCCCGCGATTCGGCCGAAAGCACGGCCTGCAGGACAGGTACGTCGAGCGAAGCGAGCGGGTCGCCGGCGCCGACGGAAAAGCCGGTCAGGTTGATCGCCACGTCGGGCACGGCTGCGGAGAATTCGGCGGCGAGAAAGGCGGCGACCGTCTCGTCCTTCAGGCTCGACACGTAGAAGGCGTGCGGGTCGAGCCCGCGCGCGGCAAGTGCCGTGACCAACGCATCGACCGGTGCGATGTCGCCGGCCTGATAGTGCGCGCGATAGAACAGGATCACGGCGACGGGCGCGCCGGGTCGCGCATGCGCGTGATCGTGCCGGCCCGCCCGCGCGACCGGCACGGGAAGGGGGGCCGACGACGTGCCGTCCGCAAGATCGTCGAGGAATGCGAGCACCGCGGCATAGTTCGCCGGCCCGCCATGCGTGAAATAGGCGTGCAGCCGCGCATGCGCATCCGGCGTCACCGTCGAAAGCTGCAGCAGTTCGGCATCCGGCTTCTCGTCGCCGGGCAGCAGGGCAAGTGCTGCCCCGGTACGCCGCGCCGTCTCGACCAGCCGGTCGACGCCGTAAGGCCAGTAGCTGCGCCCGCCCAGCAGACGCACGACCACGACGCGGGCACGCTCCAGCGTGCGTTCGACGTAAAGATCGACCGAATAGGGATGGCGCAGCGAAGCGACGTTGGCGAGGCGCAGGTTGCGCCGCGCGCCCTTCGCGCGCGCCAGCCCCGCAATCTCGCTGTCGGCCATCGTCAGCACGGCGATGCCGGCCGCCGACTGGGCAAGATCGATCGCCCGGTCGTCGTCGAGGACAAGCCCCGGCGTTGCGGCCAGCAGATGCATCAGGCGAGCTCCGCCTTGATCGCCGCGGCGTCGAGGCCCTTGCGCCCGATCACGACCACGCGGCTCGCGCGCGGCTCGTCCTTCGCCCACGCGCGATCGAAATAGCGCTCGATGCGC
>JAYRKO010000638.1:0-1970 GCA_041905745.1 Tagaea sp.
GCGAACGGCTCGTCTACGCGCCGCTCAAGAACGCGCTGGGGCTTGCGCGCATGCGCGTGGGCTACACGGCGGGCGAAGCGATCGGCCCCGACATCTTCGATTTCTACCGTTCGCTGGGGCTGAACCTGAAGCAGCTCTACGGCGCCACCGAAACCTCGGTCTTCATCTGCATGCAGCCCGACGGGCAGATCAAGTCCGACACGGTCGGCGTGCCCGCGCCCGAAGTGGACATCCGCATCGAGGAGTCGGGCGAGGTGCTCGTGCGCTCGCCCGGCATCTTCAAGAGCTACTACAAGAACGACGCGGCGACCGTCTCGGCCAAGACCGCGGACGGCTTCTACCGCACGGGCGATGCCGGCTATTTCGACAAGGACGGCCATCTCAAGATCATCGACCGCGCGAAGGACGTCGGCCGCCTTTCCGACGGCACGCTGTTCGCGCCCAAATACATCGAGAACAAGCTGAAGTTCTTCAGCTACATCAAGGAAGCGGTCGCCTTCGGCCACGACCGCGACAGCGTCGCGTGCTTCGTCAACATCGATCTGGAAGCGACGGGCAACTGGGCCGAGCGGCGCGGCATCGCCTACGCGTCCTATCAGGAGCTGGCCGCGAAGCCCGAGGTGCTGGCGCTGATCCAGGAGTGCGTCGAGAAGGTGAACCGCGATCTCGCCGACGATCCCGCACTGGCCGGCTCGCAGATCCGCCGCTTCCTCGTGCTGCACAAGGAACTCGACGCCGACGACGGCGAACTGACCCGCACGCGCAAGGTCCGCCGCGGCTTCATCGCCGACCGTTACGGTCCGCTCGTGGAAGGCCTCTATTCGGGACGCGAACGGGCGCACATCGCCACGACCGTGACGTTCGAGGACGGCCGCAAGGGCCGCATCGAGGCCGACCTCGCCATCCGCGAGGTGCCCCGCTTCCCGCCTGCATCCCACGTCGAACTGCGCAAGGCCGGCTAGGGAATGACGCGCACCGCACCGCGCACGATCGGCGAAACGCTGCTGGAGGTCGAGAACGTCAGCCTCGGCTTCGGCGGCGTGCGCGCGCTGTCGGACGTGTCCTTCGACATCCGCAAGGGCGAGATCCGCGCGATCATCGGCCCCAACGGCGCCGGCAAGTCCTCGATGCTCAACTGCATCAACGGCTTCTACCAGCCGAGCGCCGGCCGCATCGCCTACAAGGGCCGTGCGCGCGGCGCCATGCGGCCCCACGAGGCCGCGCGCAACGGCATCGCGCGCACCTTCCAGAACATCGCGCTGTTCCGCGGCATGTCGACGCTCGACAACATCATGACCGGCCGCATGCTCAAGATGAAGCGCGGCTTCTTCTGGCAGTGCCTGCACTGGGGCCCGGCGCAGAAGGAGGAGATCGAGCATCGCGAGGCGGTCGAGCGCGTCATCGACTTCCTCGAAATCCAGGCGATCCGCAAGGTGCCGGTCGGCCGGTTGCCCTACGGGCTGCAGAAGCGCGTGGAACTGGGCCGGGCGCTGGCGGCCGAGCCGGAATTGCTGCTGCTCGACGAACCGATGGCGGGCATGAATCTCGAGGAGAAGGAGGACATGTGCCGCTTCATCCTCGACGTCAACGAGCAGTTCGGCACGACGATCGCGCTCATCGAGCACGACATGGGCGTGGTCATGGACATTTCCGACCGCGTCGTCGTCCTCGAATACGGCCGCAAGATCGCCGACGGCGTTCCCGACGAGGTCAAGGCCGACCCGAAGGTGATCGACGCCTATCTCGGCACGGGCCACGGTTAGGAGCGCCGACGCGATGGACGCCGTCCTCGACTTCCTCTTCGGCCCGCTCAAGGAGATCTGGGATTCGCCGATCTTCTTCCTCGAAGTCGTGGTCGGCGGCGTCCTCACGGGCGTCATGTACAGCCTCGTGGCGCTGGGCTTCGTGCTGATCTTCAAGGCCTCGGGCGTGTTCAATTTCGCGCAGGGCGCGATGGTCCTGAGTGCCGC
>JAYRKO010000639.1:0-1968 GCA_041905745.1 Tagaea sp.
CGCGTGGGCGGTGGCGAACTTCCAGATCAAGGCGCTGAGCCATGTCGAGGGTTTCGCGCTCAACGCCTACATGGCGCTGTTCGCCGTGCCGATGCTGCTGGCCGTGTCGTTCGCGATCGAGGGCGGGCACGTCGAGGCGGTGCGCAGCGCCGGCGTGCACGCGTGGTTCGGCATCGCGTTCATGGCGCTTGTCACGTCGGTCTGCACCTACTGGGTCTGGTACCGGCTCATCCGTCTCTACGAGGTCAATCTCGTGATGCCCTATACGCTGCTCGTGCCGGTGTTCGGCGTGATGTCGGGCGTGATGATCTCGGGCGACGCTCTGGGCTGGCGCACGGTCGCGGGCTGCGCGCTGACCGTGGCGGGCGTGGGCATCATCACGATCCGCCGGCCCGGGCAGGCCGATCCGGAAACGCGCTCGAAGTCGGCATGAAGATCCGCAGCCTCCCCTCGCCCAACTGCGACGACCGGCCGGCGGGCGTGCGGCCGGAAATCCTCGTGCTGCACTACACCGACACGAACACGCTCGACGAGACGCTGGCGATCCTCGTCGATCCCGCGCGCGAGGTGAGCGCGCACTACGTCGTCGCCGAGGACGGCACGGTCGTCTCGCTGGTGCCCGAGGACCGGCGCGCGTGGCACGCGGGCAAGGCAAGCTGGCGCGGAATGCCGGACGTCAACGCGCGTTCGATCGGCATCGAAATCCAGAACCCCGGTCATCGCTGCGGCTACCGCCCCTTCCCGGCCGCGCAGATCGACGCGGTGATCGGACTGGCGCGCGACATCTGCACACGCCATGCGATCGCGCCGCGCGACGTCGTGGGCCACTCGGACGTGGCGCCGGCGCGCAAGCGCGATCCCGGCGAACTGTTCCCGTGGAAGACGCTCGCCGCCGCCGGCGTCGGGCTGCATCCGCAAGGCAGCGTCGCGGCCGGCAATGCGGCCGACATCGCCGGCGCGCAGGCCGAACTCGCGCGCATCGGCTACGACTGCCCGCAGACCGGCATGGCGGACGCGACCACGCAGGCCGTGCTCGTCGCCTTCCAGCGCCGCTATCGCCAGCGCCTGTTCGACGGGACGCTCGACGGCGAGACGCGCGCACTAATTGGTGCGGTCTGCGCCCAAATTTTCCCCTAGACATTTTTCAGTGTTGAGTTATAAAAACTCAACATTCTCAATATCTTACAATCGTATAGGGGTCACGATGGTAGTCGCACTCTATCCGGCCATCCTCGAATTCCAAGACGCCGAGTACACGGTGTCGTTCCCCGACCTGCCCGGCTGCCGCGCGGCCGGCCCCACGCAGGATGAAGCCGTCGTCAACGGCCTGTCGGCGCTGACGCTGTGGCTGGAAAAGCGGACTGCCGCCGGCGAGGAACCGCCGGAACCCACGCCGCTCGACCGGCTGCCGGGCGAACGCAGCGCCAAGGAAGTCGCGCGCCTGCTGCTGAAGGCCGACGTCACCGGCCGCGTGCTGCGTCTCAACATCAGTCTCGACGAGGGCATCGTTTCGCTCGCCGACCGGCGCGCGGGCCATCAGGGCATGACGCGCTCGGGCTACATCGCCTCGCTCATCCGCGCCGATCTCGCGCGCGTGGGCCGCGCGCGCCGATAACGTCCGGGGCCGGCTTGACCGGGGCCGGCCGTTGGCGCATCTAGTCCCCGCCAGACGGCCGGATGACCGCGGGAACGCAAGTTCTCGAGGAAAGTCCGGGCTCCACGGAAATGAAGGTGCCGGGTAACGCCCGGCGGGGGCGACCCCAGGGACAGTGCAACAGAAAGCAAACCGCCAACCGGGCTTCGGCCCGCGGCAAGGGTGAAACGGTGGAGTAAGAGCCCACCGCGATCCGGGCAACCGGATCGGCACGGCAAACCCCACCTGGAGCAAGACCAAATAGGGGCGGCACGCGGGGCTTCGGTTCCGCAAGTCTGTTTCCGGACCGCCGCCCGGGTCGGTCGCGCGAGGTG
>JAYRKO010000640.1:0-1967 GCA_041905745.1 Tagaea sp.
GTTACCGTCGAGCACGACCACGCGGGTTTCCTCCGGGTGGGTCGAGTCGATCAACATGCGCTTAGCCATCGCGATACGCTTCTCCAATTGCGGCGCCGGGCGCCCGGCTGCACGCGGCACGTTCGGAAGCGAAAAGCGTTCCGACCGCGCGCACAGAGGCGCGGCGCCATGAATGTCTTGACCGGATCGGTTGGGCGCACGGTGCCGTCGGGGGGTGAACCGTCGGGCGTCGCGGTCGCGCGCGGGTTCCTTGGGCCCGTGCGCGGTCTTGACCGTCGCGAAATCTTCCGTCCCTTCGAACGCTCCGACCCTTGTGAAAAAGGGGAGCCGGGAAGCGGACCCTTCCGCGGGGTCCATTCTTGGGCGTGCGCCGTCGATCGGCCGCCCTGGCGCGTTCGCCGCGGGGTCCACCCCGGTCCTTGCCGCCGCTTGGACCGGGGTCCGGGGCGGCGCGGCACGCGAGAGGTGTCCCGCACGGACGCGGCGCTCCGGTCAGGGGCGCGCGACGTCCAGCGAACGGACGCAGAATACAGACCCACCCCCCGGGTCACAATCGGTAATTTCCACAGGGGGTCGACGTTCGGAAGGTTGCGCGAGGACCTTGCCGTCGATTCGCGTCGCAGGATATATGTCGAGGCAATGTCGCTGTCGTTACGCAATATCTTGTGGCCTTTCAAGCATCTAGCGGGAATCGCGCTGGCTGGAGCCGCAATAATTGCTGGCCCCATCGGCGCGGGGGCCCAAACGCCGGTCCGCCCGGTCGCCGGGTCCGAGGTGGTTGTGACGGCGGTCCATCTGGTCGAGACGGCCGGCGCCACGCGGCTGGCGCTCGACATGTCGCGCCGGCTCGACCACCGGGTCTTCTTCCTGAACGAGCCGATGCGCGCGGTCGTCGACCTGCCGGCGGTGCAGTGGCGCATTGCGGGCGGCGAGGTGGCGCCTTCGGGCATCGTCGCGGGGCTGCGCTACGGCGCGTTCGACGCGCAGACCGGGCGGCTGGTGCTCGACCTTGCCCAGCCCGCGAAGCTGCGCGAGGCGCGCTACGACCTGCCGACCGCGGGCCGCAAGGGCCAGCGCCTGATCCTCGATTTCGAACGTACGACGCCCGAGACCTTCGCGCAGAACGTCCAGCCGTGGAGCGTGTCGGGCGTGCTGCGCGCCATGCAGGCGAGCGCGCCGCCCGACCCGGCGCCGGTGCCCACGCGCACGGCGAGTGCGGCCCCGATCCCGCTGCCGGCCCCCAGCCCGGCAGCGAGCGCGCCGGCACCGGCCCCGCAGCAGCAGGCCTTCGCGCTGCCGGCGCGTCCCGCCGCACCCAGCGCGCCGGTCGTGCCCGCCGCGGCTGCACCGGCCCCGCGCGCCGTTCCGGGCAGCCCGCGCACGGCGCAGCGCCCGATGATCGTCATCGATCCGGGCCACGGCGGCGTCGATCCGGGCGCCATCGGACGGTCGGGCACGAACGAGAAGGACGTCACGCTCGCCATGGCGCGCGAGGTGCGCCGCCAGCTCGAGCATTTGGGCAAGTTCCGCGTCCACCTGACGCGCGACGAGGACATCTTCATCCAGCTGCGCGAGCGCATCGGCATCGCGCGTCGCCAGCAGGCCGACATGTTCATCTCGATCCACGCGGATTCGATGGGCAACGGCAACCCGACCACGCGCGGGGCGTCGATCTACACGCTTTCGGAAAACGCGTCGGACTCGGAAGCCGCCGCACTCGCCGCGCGCGAAAACCGCGCCGACATCATCGCGGGCATGGACCTCACGCGCGAGAACCGCGACGTCACCTCGATCCTGATCGACCTCGCGCAGCGCGAGACGATGAACCATTCGATCGTGCTGGCCCGCCAGCTCGTCAAGGAGCTGGGGCGCGAGGTGCTGCTGCTGCCCCAGAACCCGCACCGCTTCGCGGGCTTCGCGGTGCTGCGCTCGCCCGACGTGCCCTCGGTGCTGATCGAGCTCGGCTA
>JAYRKO010000641.1:0-1966 GCA_041905745.1 Tagaea sp.
GCCGACATCCTCGTCATGGACGACGGCTTCCAGAACCCGGCGCTCGCCAAGGACCGCGCGCTCGTCGTCGTCGACGGGCCGGCGGGCTTCGGCAACGGGCGCGTCTTTCCCGCCGGCCCGCTGCGCGAGCCGGTGGCGTGGGGTGCCGCGCGCGCGGCGGCGTGCGTGTGCGTGGGCGAGGACGCGCATGGGGCGGCCGCGTCGACCGGGCTGCCGGTCCTGCGCGCCGATCTGGTGCCTGACGCGAACGACCTGTCGGGTGCCGAGGCGCTGGCTTTCGCGGGCATCGGGCGGCCGGGCAAGTTCTTCGACACGCTTGCGGCAATGGGCGTGCGCGTGCGCGCGCGGCGCGAATTCCCCGATCACCATCCCTATTCGCGCGCCGAGATCGAAGCGCTGCTGGCCGAGGCGGCGAAATTGGGCGTGCGTGCGGTCACGACGCGCAAGGACTTCGTGCGCGTGCCCGCCGACCTGCGCGCGGGCCTGACGGTCGTCGACGTGCGCCTCGTCTTCGCCGACGACGCCGCACTCGACCCGCTGCTGGAGTTCGCGCGCGCATGAGGAAGCTGCGTCACGCGATCGAGGCGTTCTTCGTCCTCGCCTGCTACGGCATCCTGAAGATGCTGCCGCTCGACGCCGCCTCGGCTGCGGGCGGCTTCGTGGGCCGCACGATCGGCCCGCATCTGGGCCTGACGAAGCGCGCGCGGCGCAACCTGCGCCGCTTCATGCCCGAATTGGGCGAGGCCGGCACCGAGGCCGTCATCGCCGAGATGTGGGACAATCTCGGCCGGACCGCGGCCGAGTACGCGCATCTCGACCGGCTGCGGCTGGCGGGGCCCGATGCGCGCGTCGAACTCGTCGGCGCGGCGCATGCGCGCGCCGCGCGCGAGTCCGGCCGGCCCGTCATCTTCTATTCGGCCCACCTCGCCAACTGGGAGATCGGCGCGCTGGCGTCGGCGGATTTCGGCAAGCCGGTGCATCTCGTCTATCGGGCGGCGAACAACCGCCACGTCGAAACGCTCTTCCGGGCCGGGCGCGGGCGCATCGCGGCGGGTCTCATCCCGAAGGGCAAGGAGGGCGCGCGGCTCGCGATGGATGCGCTGCGCAAGGGCGACTGGCTGGCCATGCTCGTCGACCAGAAGATGAACAACGGCGTGCCCGTGCCGTTCTTCGGCGTCGACGCGATGACGGCGCCCGCGATCGCCGCACTGGCGCTGCGCCACGACTGCCTCGTGATCGGCGCGCGCGTCGAACGGCTGGGCGGGGCGCGCTTCCGCATCACGCTGTATCCGCCGCTCGACCTGCCGTCGACGGGCGACCGGGCGGCCGACCAGATGGCGGTCATGCGCGCGGTCAACGCCGACATCGAGCGCTGGATCCGCGAGCGTCCCGGCCAGTGGCTGTGGCTGCACCGCCGCTGGCCGGACGCCTGAAGCTAAATACTATTTCGCGTCGGCGGCGACCGACATCTTGACGATCTTGTCCGGCTTCTTCGGCGGCTCGCCCTTGGCGATGCGGTCGACATGGTCCATGCCGTCGACGACCTCGCCCCACACCGTGTACTGGCCGTTCAGGAAGTGGCCTTCGTCGAACATGATGAAGAACTGGCTGTCGGCGGAATTCGGGTTCTGCGAACGCGCCGCACCCACCGTGCCGCGCTCGAAGGGTTCCTTCGAGAATTCGGCCTTCAGGTTGCCGCGGTCCGAACCGCCCATGCCCGTGCCGGTCGGATCGCCGGTCTGCGCCATGAAGCCGTCGATGACGCGGTGGAAGATGATGCCGTCGTAGAAGCCGTCGCGCGCCAGCTCCTTGACGCGCGCGACGTGGCCCGGCGCCAGGTCGGGGCGCAGCTTGATCGTCACGCGGCCCCAGTCGAGGTCGAGATAGAGGGTGTTTTCGGGATCATTCGCCATTTGGGGCCTTCTTCGCTTCCACGTTGAAATCAGTTCGGTTCGTCGGCCGCGAC
>JAYRKO010000642.1:0-1965 GCA_041905745.1 Tagaea sp.
ACATCCTGCGGCAGGTAGCCGTCGCGACGCTGTTCGTGCTCGTGACGCTGACGCTCGCGATCTGGCTCACGCAATCGCTGCGCTTCATCGAACTCATCGTGAATCGCGGGCTCAGCATCGGTGCGTTTTTCTACCTGACCGTCCTGCTGATGCCGAACTTCCTGTCGCTCGTCACGCCCATCGCGCTCTTCGTCTCCACCCTGTTCGTCTACAACCGCCTGACGGTCGACAGCGAACTCGTCGTGATGCGCGCCGTCGGTTTCGGACCCACCCAGCTCGCGCGCCCCGCCCTGATCCTCGCCGCATGCGCGACGGCCTTCGGCTACCTCCTGTCGCTCTATCTCGTTCCGCTGACATTCGGCCTTTTCAAGGAACTCTATTCCGACGTCCGGTCGGACTACTCGGGGCTTCTTCTCCAGGAAGGCGCGTTCACCAACATCGGCGCGGATCTGACCGTGTATGTCCGCGCACGCGAGCCCAACGGCGACCTGCGCGGCATCCTCGTCCACGATGCGCGCGACCGCGCCAACCCGGTGACGCTGATGGCCGAGCGCGGCACGCTCGCGATGACCGACGACGGCCCGCGCGTGATCCTGATCAACGGCAATCGCCAGCAGGTCGACCGGGCTGCCGGCAAGCTGTCGCTGCTCTATTTCGAGCGCTATTCGGTCGAGGTCGGGCAGACGGGCGCGAAGCGCGAGTTCCGCTGGCGCGAGCCGGGCGAGCGCTATGTCCACGAACTGCTGTGGCCCGACCGCACGGAAGCAAACGACCGCGAGTACGCGCCGCGTCTCATCGCCGAAGGCCACATGCGTCTTTCGGGGCCGCTCTACGCGATAACGCTGGTGCTCGTGGGACTGGCCTGCCTGCTTCCGGGCGACTTCAACCGGCGCGGGCTCGGCAAACGCCTGCTGTTCGCGGCGCTTGCCGGCCTTGCGGTCGAGGCGCTGTCGATCGCGATCCCCAACCTCGCCGCGCGGTCGCCGGCGGCGATCCCGTTCCTCTACGCCGCACCGCTCGCGATCATCGCTCTGTGCGCGGCGGCGCTGACGGCCGGCCGGCTTCGCGTGCGCCGCCACGTGCCGCTTGCGCCGACGCCCGAGGGAGCCTGACGGGCATGCGGCTCTCCACCACGCTTCTGGGCTACATCGGGCGGCAGTTCGCCATGGCGCTGGCGGGCTTCTTCGCCATGTTTCTCGCCATCGTCTACATGTTCGACACGATCGAGCTTCTGCGGCGCTCCGCCGGCCGGCCCAGCGTCACGACGCAGACCGTCCTCAAGATGGCCTTCCTGAAGCTGCCGCAGATGGCCGAAGAACTGGCGCCGTTCGTCGTGCTGTTCGCCGCCATGATCACGTTCTGGCGGCTGACGCGATCGAACGAATTGACCGTTGCGCGCGCTGCGGGCGTTTCGGTCTGGCAGTTCCTGCTGCCGATCATCGGTTTCGCCGCGGTTTTCGGCGTCTTCAAGGCGACCGTGGTCAATCCTGCCGGCGCCGTGCTCTACGGCAACTACGAACGGCTCGAAGCCGAACTGATGCGCGGCGGATCGAGCATGCTTTCGGTCTCGAACAGCGGCTTCTGGCTGCGCCAGCTCGACGCGAACGGAAATTCGGTGGTCCACGCGCGCCGCGTCTCCTCGCAAGACATGCAGTTGTTCGACGTCGTCATCCTGAATTTCGAAGGGCAGGACAAATTCATCGGCCGCGTGGACGCCGCAAGTGCGAAGCTCGAGGCCGGCGATTGGCTCGTGACCGACGCGTGGATCACGGCCCCCGAACGGCCCGCTCACTTCGAAAAGGCCTACCGCGTGCCGACGTCGATGACGGCCGAACAGATCCAGGACTCGTTCGCTTCGCCGCTGACCATCTCGTTCTGGGAACTGCCCGGCTTCATCCGGATGCTGGAAGCGGCGGGCTTCTCCGCCACGCGCCACCGTTTCCATTGGCATCAGCTCGTCGCCAA
>JAYRKO010000048.1:0-741 GCA_041905745.1 Tagaea sp.
CGCAGGTACGCGATCGACGAGAATACGACGAGGAAAATCATCGTCGGTCGCAGCAGCGGCAGCGTGATCTCGCGCAGGATCGTCCATTCCGAAACGCCGTCGATGCGCGCCGCCTCGTAATAGGTGGCGGGAATGGCACGCAGTCCGGCGAGAAAGATGATCACCTGGAAGCCCAGCCCGTGCCACACGGCCGTCGCAAGGATCGAGGGGAGCGCGTTGCTGGTGGAGGCGAGAAAGTTCACCTGCGGCATGCCAAGCGCGGAGATCGCGTTGTTGATCACGCCGATCGGGACTGGCTGGTAGAACCAGCGCCACACCCAGGCCATCGCGGCTGCCGTCGTCAGGAAGGGCAGGAAATAGAGTGCGCGGATGAAGCCGTGCATGAAGCGCACGCGATCGAGATAGTAGGCGACGAGGAAAGACAGTCCGATCGAGGCGGGTGTGCCCATCGCGAGATACGCAAAGGTGTTGCGGAAGACCTTCCAGAAGACGGGATCGTTCCAGAGCCGGACGTAGTTGTCGACGCCGATCCAGCGCCGCTCGCCGATCAGACGCCACGAATGGAGCGAGACATAGAAGGATTCGAGTGTGGGATAGAATCGGATTATTGCGTAGAAAGCGAGCGGTACGGCCAGGAACATCCAAGCCC
This sequence comes from Tagaea sp., assembly GCA_041905745.1. Lineage (GTDB taxonomy): Bacteria > Pseudomonadota > Alphaproteobacteria > CACIAM-22H2 > CACIAM-22H2 > Tagaea. The sequence continues at coordinate 650 of JAYRKO010000048.1, forward strand.
ACGCTACGCGCCGTTCTTCGATCGTGCGGTTCGCCAGCCAGTTCATGTCGCGCCCTGCACCCGGAGGCGGGGGGGGGGGGGGGGCCCCCCCC
>JAYRKO010000048.1:751-10473 GCA_041905745.1 Tagaea sp.
GTTTCTTCGTGGGTGGGGTCCCCCCGCCTGTGCGGGGGGCCCCCCCCCCCGGGGGGGGGGGGGGGGCGGCCCCCCCCCGCCGCCCTTCGCTCCGGGGGATCGGCTTACTTCTTGTAATAGCCGTCGAGCAGCTTCTGCTCGGCTTCGGCCATCGTCTTCAGCGAGGTGGCCGGATCCTGGTTCTCGAGCAGGATGCGGCTGACGGCGTCCATCACCATCTGGCGCTGGGCGGATTCGTCGACGAAGCGCGTCGCGTGCGCTTCCTTGAGGCCGGCGACGAACGGGCCGTAGATCGGGCTGTCGGTCACCGCCTTGGCCTTGGCCGCCGCTTCGCGTGCCGGCAGTTCGCCGGTCACGTCGAGCCAAAGCTGCATGGCTGCGGGCGTCGTGACGTGGGCAAGGAACTTCGCCGCCGCCTCGAGCTTGGCGCCCTTCGACTGCGTGGTGATGCCGTTGACCCAGTACGAGCCGTAGTTCGAGCGCACGCCGTTGTGCGCTGGCAGCGGCGTCACGAACCAATCGAGACCGCGGGTCCGCTCGAGCGCACCGATGCGGAAATTGCCGTCGACAAGAATGCCCGCACGCTGGGCGCGGAAGGCCGCTTGCGGCTCGTCCATAAAGCCGCGGGCGGTTACCTTGTGGCGGCGGAACAGATCGACGTACCAGGTGAGCGCCTTGAGGCCGGCCTCGTTGTTGTAGGTGACCTGCTTGTCGTCGGCCGAGTAGGGGCTGCCGCCGAACTGGCGCACGAGCACTTCGCGCCACCAATGCTGGTCCTGCCATTCCATGCCGGCGCCGATGCCGACCTGGGTCAGGTTCCCGGAGGCGTCGACCTTGGTCATCTTCTTCGCCGCTTCAAGCAGCTCGTCGAGCGTCTGCGGCGGCTTGGCGGGGTCGAGCCCGGCCTCGGTCATAAGGCGCTTGTTGTAGAAGACCGCAAGCGAGCGTACCGCGGTGGGGATCGCGTAGTAGCTGCCGTCCCGCTTCATGGCCTGGACCATCGGGAAGAACTCGGCGTCGACCTTGGCGGTCGGGAAGGCGGAGGCGGGAAGCGGCTGCAGAATCTTGGCCGCCAGGAAGTCGTCGAGCCAGCCGTAGAAAAGCTGCACGACGTCGGGGGCCTGGCCTGCCGCGATCGCCGCGGAAACCTTGGTGCGATAGTCGTTGTACGGGAAGTGGACGTGCTTCACCTTGATGCCGGGGTTTGCGGCTTCAAAGCTCTTGATGAGTTCGTCCATCGCGCGAACACGCGTCTCGAACGTATATTGCCAGTACTCGATCTCGACCGTCTGCGCCTTGGGCGCGCCGATCGAGCTGAGCGCAAGCAGCGCAGCGGCAGCTATTGCCTTCAGAATTTTCATAATGTCCTCCCGGTCGGAAATGCATCCCGGGCCGATGCCCGGGAATCCCATCGCGACGTCGAAATACTGGGGCAGGGGCAAAGCCCTGTCAATAACTCAACAAAGTTGAATTAATGGCGCGGAGCCCGTAAATTCTCGTTCGGAGGGAAGATGCCGCGGGCCATCGACACGCGCGAACACAATCGCCGCGCAATCCTCGGCGCGCTCAGACGAATGGGTTCGTTGAGCCGCGCCGATCTGGCTCGCCTGACCGGGTTGTCTGCCCAAGGCGTTGCAAACGTCGCGGGCGAGCTTCTTGCGGAAGGCCTCGTGCGCGAGATCGGCCGCAAGCACGGCGGGCGCGGCCAGCCTCCGATTCATCTTGCGATCGACCCCAAAGGTGCCGCGACAGTCGGCGTCGAGATCCAGCACGATGCGCTTGTCTGCGTAGCCGCCGATCTGGCCGGTGCGCTCGTCGCACGCCGGACACGGCGAATTGCACATGCTGATCCGAAATCGGTCGCGCGCGAGCTTCCGGGCCTCCTGCGATCGCTCGGGTTGCGTGCGCCGCCGCTAGGGGTCGGGATCGTCGGTCCGGGCCCACTCGGCAGTGGAGCGCGGCTTGCGCAGGCAGATCGGTCGACTGAGCTGCCGGGCTGGCGTGAACTTGACGATCCACGCTCGTTTCTGGGTGACGCGCTCGGCCGCGAGGTTTCGATCGAGACGGATGCATCGGCGGCCGCGCTCTCGGAATTCCTTTACGGTGCGGGGCGCGGGCTCGATCGCATTGCCTGCCTTTATTTCGGCCGCGGTCTGGGCATGGGACTGGTGCTCGACCGTCGCCTCTACCGTGGTGCCACGGGAAACGCCGGCGAAATCGGCCACGTCGCGATCGAGACCGGAGGTCGGCCGTGTTTCTGCGGCCAGCGAGGATGTCTCGAGCGTTACGTTTCGCTCGACGCAGCGCGAGCGGACCTTGGCGTCGACGAAATTCATCGTGCGCCGGCTTTTGCCGATTGGCTGGACACGGCGGCTGTGCGGCTCGCTCGCGCCATACTGATGATCGAGAATATTCTCGACGTCGATACGATCGTGCTCGCCGGCCTTTCGGAGCAGCTCGTGAAAGGGCTGTCCGGGCGTCTCGGCAATCTGCCTTCTGCGCTAGTCGGGCGTCCCGGTGTCCGCGTCGTGGAAGGCGCCTGCGGGGAGTTCAGCGCCGCGTGGGGTGCAGCTGCCTTGCCGCTCTACGATCGTGAGGCACCGCATCTTGCGCTCGAGGCGCGCGGATGAGCGGCGTCATCGAGAAACTTGATCGGGATGCCGCCCACGAAAAGGTGGACGATTTGCGATCCGCAATGCGCGGCCTGCGAAGCACGTTGTCGTTCCTGCAGACGGGTGCGCATCCGGACGACGAGACGAGCGGTCTTCTGGCGCTTCTCGTCAGGAAGCATGGATTGGCCGTCGGATATGCGTGCGCGACGCGCGGCGAAGGTGGCCAGAACGCCATCGGCCCCGAACGGAACGACGCGCTAGGCTATCTGCGAACCGCCGAGATGTACGCGGCGGCTCGCATCCTTGGTGTCTCCCTCTTCTGGTTGGGCGGCGGCCCAGGCGATCCGGTTCGGGATTTCGGATTTTCGAAGAATGCGGAAGATACATTCGAGCGCTGGGGAGAGCAGCGCATACTTGAAAGGCTTGTTCGCCGAATTCGGCAGGAGCGGGTGGATATCCTCTGCCCGACATTCCGCGATGTCGCCGGGCAGCATGGCCATCATCGGGCCATGACCCGTGCGACGCGACTTGCTTTCGAGCTGGCAGGAAACCCGGACGTCTTCCCCGGACATGTCGCCGAGGGGATCGATCCGTGGACGCCGTCGCTGCTTTACGTTCCGGCTTGGTCGGGTGCCGGTTCGACATATGACGACGAAGAATCGCCGCCGACCGGTCACGTGCATTTCGATTTGGGCGAATGCGACCCTGGCACCGGGACTTCCTATGCGCATATCGGCGAGTGCTCCCGCGCGCGCCACAGAACGCAGCAGATGGGGGAATGGCTTGAATCCGGCCCGCGGCCGGTAGCGCTTCATCTTCTCGCGCATCGGGGCGCTTCCAGCGGGGTGCCGATCGACCGTATCGGTCAGGACATGCCTTTCGACCTTCGGGAATGGGGGCAACTCGCCGGCGGCAAGGCCGCACGGGCGCTTCTGGACGCGCAGGAAGCGATCGACGAAGCGTATGTCGCGATGGCGACCGGTGTGCGAGTGGAACTGCCACTCGTTGCGGCGCTTCGTGCGGTCAGGGCGGCAGCGCAGGAACTGGGTGTCGCGGATCGGGCGCAGATCGCGCATCGTTTGGCGCTCAAAGAACGGCAGCTTTGTCGAGCTATTTGGCGCGCAACTGACCGCATCCCGGAGCTATCATTTGCGCCGACCTTCGTGTCGGCTGGAGGGGCGGTTCGGGCAACGCTTTCTCCGGCATCCGACGAAGTGGCGGCGAAGATCCGCGCACCGGAGTGGTTTACGCGTACGGCGGATCCCGAATCGTTTGTTGCAAGATTCGGCGGACCGAGTGGGACGCCGATGGACGCCTCATACCGCCCCCTTGGCGGTGGCATGCCATTCGGTGCGGTCGTTGCGAAATGGCATGATGGGCAACGGCTGGAGATCGAGGTCGATCCGTCGACAATGCCTGCCATAGTCGACGCGCGATCGCGTCGTGTCGCCTATCCGCATCTTCCCGAACTGGCATTGCCGGGACCCGAGGAAATCCGCTTCGCGGATATCCGCTTCGTGCGCCCGAAGGGTGCCCGGATCGCTTTCTTCGATGGTGGGCTCGACAGTTGCGGCCAGGTCCTTCGGCAGCTTGGCTTCGATATCGTCCGTCTCGAAAGTACGGCAGAACTCGAGGGCAACCGGTTCGAGAGTGTGCTTGTGGGGAGTCGGGCGTTTGAAACGCTCGACCGATTGAGCGGTGATCCGGAGGCGTTGCATCGATATGTGCGCCAAGGGGGAAATCTCGTGACGCTCTATCAGCGGCCCGGGCCCTGGTGGACGTCGACAAGGACCCCGCTGGCCGCCATCGAGATCGGCAGTCCGAGCTTTCGATGGCGTGTGTGCCGCCCCGATGCCGAGGCATTCGTCCGCCTGCCGGAACATCAGCTGCTCAATCGTCCCAACAAGATCGCCGCGGAAGATTGGGCCGGGTGGCGGAGGGAGCGCGGTCTCTATTTCGCTTCCAGCTGGGATCCGGCATACGAAGCGCCGGTGGCCTTTTCCGATCCGGGCGAAGCAGCTCTTGCCGGCGGCATCCTCAGTGGCCGGTTCGGGCGAGGGCGACACACACATGTCGCACTTGCGCTCCACAATGAGATCGCTTTCGGGACGCCGGGTGCGATCCGGCTCTTGTGCAACATTCTGGTTCCAGAGGACAGCGGATGACGACGACCAACATGGCGCGAGAGACGGCCGAATGTCCTGCCGTCCTGCGCAAGCTGCATCTGCCTCAGATCGGCATCGGCAAGCCGGCGTTCGCGATTACCTGCGGTCGCGGAAGTTCCGGAAATGCCGCGTTGCTGCTCCGCTATCTTCTGGAGACGCGGCTTGGCCTCGTCGTGTCGGAAAGCGCGCCCTCGACTGTTGCCCTGATGGGCGCGCGACTTTCGATGCGCGATGCCATCCACATCGCAATCTCGCAGTCGGGGCGCAGTCCGGATCTGGTTGCGGCCGTTCAGGCGGCGGCGCGGTCCGGGGCGAGAACCATTGCAATCGTCAATGCGCCCGACTCCCCGCTGGCGCATGCTGCATGGCAGGCGATCGACATCGGCGCCGGGGAGGAACGATCGGTCGCCGCAACGAAATCGGTCGTCGCTTCGATGGCTGTTGCAGCCGGCTTGGTTGCGCAGTGGAGCGGCGATGCGCCGCTCGCGTCAGCGATCGAGCGGCTTCCCGAACGCCTTTCCATCGCGCTTCGGCTTGACTGGTCGAGGTTTTTCGATGCGGCTTGTCGGGCTCGGTGCGTCTTCGTCGTCGCGCGCGGCTTTGGCCTTGCGGTCGCACGCGAGATTTCCCTGAAGATATCCGAGACGCTGCTTGTTCCGTCCGTTTCCTACAGCGCTGCCGAATTCATGCATGGGCCGATCGCGGGCGTCGGAGCGGAAACGCCGGTTCTATGTCTCAAAGCGGGCGACGAGACCGACGCAAGCGTGGCCGAAGTCGTGGCGCGATTGCGGGAACTTCGTAAGCCGGTCGAGACCGTTGCCGACACGCTGCCGTGGATCGGGACGGATCATCCGGCGACCGACCCGGTCGCCATGCTCGTTCCCGCCTATCTCGGGATCGAGGCAGCGGCACGTAAGGCAGGGCTCGACCCGGACAGGCCGCCGACGTTGCGGAAAGTCACGATGACGCTTTGAAAGCTCCGCCCCTGCGCCGGGAGAGGTATCCAATCGCAAGGGCGAAATGCGACATGGGGTGGGTTGAGCGAGATCAATGTGCCTGATGACCTGAGCTGCGACGTATTGAGTCGCAGTCTTGCGGCAATGAGGCTTTCCAATGGAATTTATCGATCTCGACGCGCTGAATGCGGCATCGCTGACGCGTACGCCCTTCGATCATTTCGTCGTGCCGAACGTACTGAGGCCGGGGGCGGCTGCGGCAATCCGAGCGGATTTCCCGAATCTCGCTGGGCCCGGCCTTTATCCAGCGGACGAAGTAAATGGTGGGTCGGCATTTAGAGAACTTCTGGACGAGATCTGCAGTCCTGAGGTGCGTGCGGCCTATGCAGCAAAATTCGACGTCGATCTCGATGGTCGGCCGCTAATGGTCACCGTCCGCGGTCGTTGCCGCGCGACAGACGGGAAGATTCACGTCGATTCGACGGCGAAACTCCTTACGTCGCTTCTGTATCTGAACGAACCTTGGGGCAGTGACGGCGGGCGACTTCGGTTGCTGCGAGGACCGGGAAACGTCGACGACTATTTCGCCGAGGTGCCGCCCAACGAGGGAACGCTGGTCGGATTTCGGCGTAGCGACAAGTCCTGGCACGGTCACCGGTCGTTCGAAGGCGAGCGCCGCTATGTCATGTTCAACTACATGACGGGGCGGGCAGTCGCCGCTTGGGAAGTCACGCGCCACCGCATGTCGGCATTCGCCAAGCGCGTTCTGGGCGCAGGTACTTCGGCCTACTGACGACGTGCGGTGGGGCGCGTGCACGGCGGCCCTAGATAGGGGGCGATTGCCGGCGCTGCGTTAGATGCCGGCCGGGCGCCGGACCGGATGCCGGCACCTGCGCTCGCGCGGTGTCCCGACGTGATTGCGACGCTGCATATCGGGGAACTTACGCTGCCGTCGGTCGAAGCGCTGACGCCTGATACCGTCGCGCAGATGCGGACCCTGCTATCGTGCAGCGTTCCTTGCGGAGTCATCAACCCTCAGACTCGGACCCGCCGGCCATGACCGAACTAGCAAAGCCGCGCCTCGAGGCGCTCGAAAATGCATGTGATTGCCATATGCACGTCTATGACGGAAATCGCCCGGTGCTCCCGGGGGTCGCGGCACGTGCGCCTTCCTGGGCCACGCCGGAGGCCTATGAAGCTGTCCGTGCCCGACTGGGCCTGACCCGTGCGATTGTCGTCCAGCCGACCGTGTACGGTTTCGACAATGGATGCACGCTCGAAGCGATCCGTGCGCTTGGAGAGACGCGGGCGCGGGGCGTGGCGGTCATCGGCCCGGATGTGAAGGATTTGGAACTCGAGCGCCTTGCGAAAGCCGGCATCCGTGGGGCGCGCTTTCAGATGCTGCCGGGCGGCGTCTTGCCGTGGGACGCACTGGAGCCGATCGCGGCCCGTATCGCGCCGTTGGGCTGGCATGCGCAGATCCAGATGGACGGCCGGCTGTTGCCGGAACGCGAGGCGATGTTGCGCGGGCTCCCTTGCCCGGTCGTGATCGACCATGTCGGGAAGTTCCTCGAGCCGGTCGGCACGGACCACCCCGGTGTGGCGGCGCTACGACGTTTGCTGGACAGCGGTCGGATTTGGCTGAAGCTCAGCGCACCTTATGAAGTGTCGAAGGCGGGACCTCCGGCCTATGCCGACGTCGGTGCGATCGCCAAAGTGCTTGCCGATGCGGCACCCGAGCGGATGCTGTGGGCCAGCAATTGGCCGCATGTGAGCGTGGCGCAGGGCCCCGACGATGCGGCAATGCTCGATCTGCTGCTCGATTGGATTCCGGATGCATCGCGGCGGCGTCTCGCACTTTCGGCGAACCCGGCGCAGGTCTACGGCTTCTAGGCGGAACACTGCATACAGATGCTATAACGCTGGCCGGGAAGGCGGCGCGTGCCGCTGTTCGAAGTTCGGGGCAAGCCATGACAGTCCGCATCGTCGATGTCCGCGAGGTGACCAAGCCGATTTCCTCGCCGATCCGCAACGCATACATCGATTTCACGAAAATGACCGCGAGCCTCGTGGCCGTGGTGACGAACGTCGAGCGCGACGGCAGGCCCGTCATTGGCTACGGCTTCAATTCCAACGGTCGATACGGGCAGGGCGGCCTGATCCGCGAACGCTTCCGCGCGCGCCTGCTTGAAGCCGATCCGAGGTCCCTTTGCGATGCGAGCGACGGCAACATCGATCCGGATCGCGCGTGGGCCGCGATGATGGCAAATGAAAAACCGGGCGGGCATGGCGAGCGTTCGGTCGCCGTCGGTACGCTCGACATGGCGATCTGGGATGCGGTTGCAAAGATCGCCGGCAAGCCGCTTTTCCGACTGCTTGCGGAGCGGCACGGCCGACAGGCGAACCCCAAAGTCTTCGTCTACGCGGCCGGTGGCTATTACTACCCCGGAAAGGATCTTGCTGCCCTGTGTCGGGAAATGCGCGGCTATCTTGATCGCGGCTACAACGTCGTGAAGATGAAGATTGGCGGTGCCTCGCTCGACGAGGATCGGGCGCGCATCAAATCCGTTCTCGGTGAAATCGGTCCAGACAATCGTCTCGCCGTCGATGCGAACGGACGTTTCGACCTGGAAACGGCAGTCGCTTACACCAAGATGCTGCGCCAATACCCGCTCTTCTGGTACGAGGAGGCCGGGGATCCGCTCGACTATCATCTGCAGGCATCGCTTGCGGAATTCTATCCCGGGCCCATGGCAACGGGCGAAAACCTCTTCAGCCATCAGGATGCCCGCAACCTCATCCGCTACGGCGGCATGCGCCCCGATCGGGACTGGCTTCAGTTCGATTGCGCGCTTTCCTATGGGCTTTGCGAGTATCAGCGGACCTTGAAAGTGCTGGAAACATACGGGTGGTCGCCAAGCCGCTGCATTCCGCATGGCGGCCATCAGATGTCGCTCAATATCGCCGCCGGGCTCGGTCTTGGCGGCAATGAAAGCTATCCGGACCTGTTCCAGCCCTACGGCGGCTTCCCCGACGGCGTGCGTGTTGTCGACGGGCACATCACGATGCCTGAGCTTCCCGGCATCGGTTTCGAAGGCAAGTCGGACCTCTACGCCGAAATGCGGGCGCTGGCGGGCTGAACTCGCCGTACGTCAGGTCAGATCGTCGAATCGGGAAAACGTCCGCAATCGGGCGATATCGTCGACTTCGATCGATTTTCCCTTCGCACGGACGCCGATTGCATCCAGTTGCTTGATCGATCGCGACCATGTCTCGGGCGTCATGCCCAGTCGCGCGGCGACGGCGCGGAAATCGTCTTCCACGTGCACGAGTGCGTGGCCCGATTTTTCCTGGCCGCAATGGGCGGCCAGATGCGCAGCGATCCGTTCGCTGGCAGAGCGTAGCTTCAAGTCCTTGATCTGCCTGACAAGCACGCGCCAATAGCGGGAGAGCTGCAACGCGGCCGCGCGAGCGACCTGCGGCTCGATCGCGAATGCACGCCGCAGCGTTTCGGCCGGAATCATCGCAATGCGTGAGGTATCGAGAACGCGTGCCCCCATGAGGTAGGGCGCTTCAAGAAGGACGGCAGGCAGAATGAAGCAGTCGCCGGCCTGCATGATCTCGACGATGCATTCTTCACCGTCTGTCCTGTGTCCGACGAGCCCGCAGCGACCCTCTAGCAAAACGTGCAAAAATTCTGCATCCTGCCCCTGCTCGAACAGAAGCGTACCTTTCGTGAGGGTCTGCACGAACGCGCCGATCGCGAGTCGTTCGGTGATTTCGCGGGGAACTTCGCCAAGGAATGCGGTTCGTGCGAGAGCATCTCGGTCTGCGGGTTTCATCGGTGGTCCGGCTCGCCTCATTGCTTGATTATCGTCAAGGCGTCGCTTGACTGTTTCGTTAAGTCTAATTGCCAATAGTCACGGGTATCCAGAATTATTCGGTTAACGCTGCCAGTACGTTGACTTGGATCAACATGCGTTGACGGG
>JAYRKO010000643.1:0-1957 GCA_041905745.1 Tagaea sp.
TGGTAACGAGCTTCGCCCTCCACCACGAAATCTAGTGAGGCGGCCCAAACCTCCACCTCGGGGACGGCGGGGGAGTCGGCGAAGCGGACCGAAAAGAAATCAGGCCGGAGGCCAGCATGCGTATCGAACGGCGATTCACGAAGGCAGGCGAAGACGCGTACGCGTCGCTCGCGTTCACGACGACGAACAGCGAGATCCGCAACCCCGACGGTTCGGTGGTCTTCCAGGCCAAGGACATCGAGGTGCCTGCCGAGTGGTCGCAGGTCGCGTGCGACGTCCTCGCGCAGAAGTATTTCCGCAAGCGCGGCGTGCCCGCGGCGCTGAAGACGGTCGAGGAGAACGACGTTCCCTCGTGGCTGTGGCGCAAGAAGCCCGACGACGCGGCACTCGCCAAGCTGCCCGAAAACCAGCGCATCCGCGGCGAACAGTCGGCCAAGGAAGTGTTCGATCGTCTCGCCGGCACGTGGACGTACTGGGGCTGGAAGGGCGGCTACTTCGACAGCGAGGACGACGCGCGCGCCTATTTCGACGAGATGCGCTTCATGCTGGCCGCACAGCTCGCGGCGCCCAACTCGCCGCAGTGGTTCAACACCGGCCTGCACTGGGCCTACGGCATCGACGGCCCCGGCCAGGGCCACTTCTACGTCGACTACCGCACGGGCAAGCTGACGGCCTCGGCCTCGGCCTACGAGCATCCGCAGCCGCACGCCTGCTTCATCCAGTCCGTCGAGGACGACCTCGTCAACGAGGGCGGCATCATGGACCTGTGGGTGCGCGAAGCGCGCCTGTTCAAGTACGGCTCGGGCACGGGCTCGAACTTCTCGAAGCTGCGCGGCGAGAACGAGAAGCTGTCGGGCGGCGGCAAGTCGTCGGGCCTGATGAGCTTCCTCAAGATCGGCGATCGCGCGGCGGGCGCGATCAAGTCGGGCGGCACGACGCGACGCGCCGCCAAGATGGTGACGGTCGACGTCGACCATCCGGACATCGAGAACTACATCAACTGGAAGGTCGTCGAGGAGCAGAAGGTCGCGGCCCTCGTCGCGGGCTCGCGCCTCGCCGCCAAGCACCTCAACGAGATCATGGCCGCCGTCGACCGCAATGCGGGCGAAGCGGGCTTCGATCCGAAGGCGAACAAGAAGCTGCGCGACGCCATCAAGGGCGCACGCAAGGCGCTGATCCCCGAGAACTACATCCAGCGCGTCATCCAGTTCGCCAAGCAGGGCTTCGACGCGATCAACTTCCCGACCTACGACACCGACTGGGATTCGGAAGCCTACCTGACGGTCTCGGGCCAGAACTCGAACAACTCGGTGCGCGTCACCAACGAGTTCCTGCAGGCCGTTCTCGACAACGGCAAATGGACGCTCGTGCGCCGCACCGACGGCAAGATCCACAAGGAAGTCGACGCCAAGGCGCTGTGGGACCAGATCTCGTACGCCGCGTGGGCCTCGGCCGATCCGGGCCTGCAGTACGACACGACGATCAACGAGTGGCACACCTGCCCGGCGTCGGGGCGCATCAACGCGTCCAACCCGTGCTCGGAATACATGTTCCTCGACGACACGGCGTGCAACCTCGCCTCGATCAACCTGCTCGCCTTCCGCAAGGCCGACGGTTCGTTCGACACGCCCGCCTTCGAGCACGCCTGCCGCCTGTGGACGGTGACGCTCGAAGTGTCGGTGCTGATGGCGCAGTTCCCCTCGCGCCGCATCGCCGAGCTTTCCTACGAGTTCCGCACGCTGGGCCTCGGCTTCGCGAACATCGGCGGCCTGCTGATGGCGATGGGCCTGTCGTACGACAGCGACGAAGGCCGCGCGATCTGCGGCGCCATCACGGCGGTGATGACGGGCGTCTCCTACGCCACGTCGGCCGAGATGGCCTCCGAGATCGGGCCCTTCCCGGGCTACGAGGCGAACCGCGAGCACATGCTGCGCGTGATCCGCAACCACCGCCGCGC
>JAYRKO010000644.1:0-1956 GCA_041905745.1 Tagaea sp.
TGTCTACCGGCTAGGAGGCCAGTTCCCGGGACCGTTTTTCGGCCGCCGCGACGGCCTTTTCGAGCAGTTCCGGGAAGGCGGCGGGCGCCATGAGGACGCTCAGCGCCGCCGCCGTCGTCCCGTTGGGGGAGGTGACGTTCTTGCGCAGCTGTTCGGCCGTCTCGGGCGACTGGTGCAGGAGTTCGCCCGCCCCCGAAACCGTGGCGCGGGCGAGTTTGGCGGCGAGGTCGGCCGGCAGCCCGACCTTGGCGCCAGCCGCGGCCAGCGTCTCGGCCAGCAGGAACACGTAGGCGGGCCCCGAGCCGGACACGGCCGTGACCGCGTCGATGAGCCGTTCCTCGTCGACCCACTCGACCGCGCCCACCGCACGCAGCAGCCGGTCGGCGACGGCGCGCTGGACCGGCGTCACTTCCGGCGTCGGGCAGCCGACGGTGATGCCGCGACCCACGGCGGCGGGCGTATTGGGCATCGCGCGCACGATGGCCGCGTTGGCGCCGAGATGGCGGCGGAAATAGGCGATCGTCTTGCCGGCGGCGATGGAAACGAACAGCGCGCGGCCGGCGAAGCGCGCATAGGGCGGCACGACCGCATCCATGACCTGCGGCTTGGTCGCGAAGACGACGACGTCGGGTGCGAAATCGGCCGGGATCGCATCGGCGTTGGCGACGACGCGCACGTCGGCCGCACCGGCGAACGCGGTCGACCCGCCGGGCTCCACGGCCACGAACGGCCCGAGGCCCTTTTCGCGCCGCCAGCCCTGAAGCATGGCGCCGCCCATCTTCCCGCAACCCACGAGAAGGACGCGGATCCCGTCCGTCGACATCCGAAATTCCGTTTCTTTAGGCTTCGCCCATCGGTTCGAGGCAGGCCGCCGCGACCGCTTCGGCCGGGTCCTTGCCGCCCCACACGACGTACTGGAAGGCGGGGTAGAAGCGCTCGCACTCGCTGAGCGCGACGTCGACCAGATCCTCGATCTGCTCGACCGTGGCGCCGCGCGCGCCGCGCAGCGGTACGGCATGGCGGAAGGTCGGCAGCCCTTCGTCGCCCGACAAGTCGAAGTGACCCAGCCACAGCCGCTCGTTGGCAAGCATCAGCAGTTCGGTCACCACGCCGCGGCGGTGACGGGGAAGCTTCAGATCCAGCGCGCACGAGAAGTGCAGCGCGCTCATGTCCTCGTTCCAGGCGAAATAGACGCGATAGTCGCACCAGCGACCGGGGACCTGCGCGACGAGTTCCTCTTCCGCCGACCGTTCGAACGGCCATTCGTTGGCGGTGACGATTTCTTCGATGATGTCGAGCGGATTTGCGGCGGCTTCGGAAGTCTGGTGTACCGAGACGTCGGCCATGCCCTGGGGCCTCCTGCTGACGCAAAGTCGTCCTGCAGGCCGCCGCCAGCACACCCCATCAGTGCCGATGCTGGGTGCGACTCGACGTGCGACCACTAGGGATAGGGTGCCAAAGGCGAGTCAAGCGGGCAACGAAATTTCGCAATTACCCCCAAGATAGTGGGGTACGAGCGGCCGCGAACGCCCGGCGACTCCAGATGATGGGGTCAGGCCGTGCGGCTCGGGTCCTTCAACATCTTGAGCTCGGCTTCGAGCGATGCGATGCGCTCGGCCAGCCGCTCGTTTTCCGCGCGCGCATTGGCTGCCATCTCGCGCACCGCGTCGAACTCGTCGCGTGCGACGAGGTTCTGGCCCTGCAGCCAGCGTTCGACGACGAGGCGCGCCTGCGCCTCGACTTCCTGGCGGATCGCGCCGAAAGCGGACAGCGCGCCGGTGGCCGCGCGGGAAAGATCGTCGAGGATGCGGTTGTCGGTCTGCATGGCGGCGAGTATGGCGGGCCGGGCCGTGCGGTTGCAAGGTGCAGAGTCGAGCGCCTATAACCAGACCCGCATTTCGCGGGCGGAATCCTCCATGATCGTCGTCACCGGCGGGGCCGGCTTCATCGGCTCCA
>JAYRKO010000645.1:0-1955 GCA_041905745.1 Tagaea sp.
GAGGCGCTGGAAGCGGCCGACCGGCTCAAGTCGGAATTCATCTCGACCGTCTCGTACGAGCTGCGCACGCCGCTCAACACGATCATCGGGTTCGCGGAACTTCTCTCGAAGCAGTATTTCGGCGAACTCAACAAGCGCCAGGCCGAATACTGCGCGGACATCCTCACGGCCTCCGAACGGCTGCTCGCCATCATCAACGACATCCTCGATCTCGCCTCGATCGACGCGGGCCGCATGACGCTGGAGCTTTCCGCCGTCGACCCGATCGACCTGATGACCGACGCCGCGCAGATCATGGCCGACCTCGCGCGCGAGCGCGAACTCAAGATCGATGTCGTCAACACGCGCGTGCCGCGCCTGCGCGGGGACGAGCGGCGCCTCAAGCAGGCGATGTGCAACCTCGTTTCCAATGCGCTCAAGTTCACGCCGCCGGGCGGCGTCGTGCGGCTGTCGGCCGCCGCGGACGAGCGCATGGTCAGCCTCGAAGTGGCCGACAACGGCGTGGGCATCCCGTTCGCCGACCAGGAGCGCGTGTTCAAGGAATTCGAGCGCGGCACGACGCCCGACGCGCGGCGCATGGGTGCGGGGCTCGGCCTGTCGCTGGTCAAGCGCATCGTCGAGCTGCACGGCGGGACGATCGAGCTCGTCTCGACGCCGGGCGAGGGGACGACCGTGACGTGCCGCCTGCCGCTGTGGACGCCGGGCGAGAAGACCGCCGCGGCCGCCTGAAGGTTCAGGCTCCCGGCACGCCCTTCGTCGTCGAATATTCGAAATGCAGCACTTCGCCGGGATGCACGATCTTGTGGCATGCGTGCGCGGCGACGGCGGCTTCCGAGAAGCCCTGCAGGATCAGCTTCAGCTTGCCCGGATACTGCGCGATGTCGCCGATGGCGAAGATGCCGGGCGCGGAGGTCTGGCACGTCGACGGCTCGACCGAGATGTTGCCCTTGACCAGATCGAGGCCCCATTTGGCGATGGGGCCGAGATTCATCGCGAGCCCGAAGAAGGCGAGAAGCGCGTCGGCCTCGATCTTGCGCACGTTGCCGTCGAGATCCTTGAGGACGACGTTCTTGAGCGCACCCGGCTCGCCCTCCAGCCCTTCGAGCTGGTAGGGCGTGACCATGTCGATCTTGCCGGCCTTTGCGAGCGCCATCACCTTGTCGACCGTATCGGGCGCGGCGCGGAACTTGTCGCGGCGGTGGACGACCATCACGCGCGCGGCGATGTCGGCCAGCGACAGCGTCCAGTCGAGTGCCGAGTCGCCGCCGCCGGCGATCGCCACGCGCTTGCCGCGGAAATCCTCGCGGCGGCGGACGAAATAGTGGACGCCGCGGTTCTCGAAATCGTCGATGCGGGCGAGGGGCGGCTTGTTGGGCCCGAAGGCGCCCACGCCGGCGGCGAGGATCACGGCCTTGGCGCGGATCTTTGTCCCCGTCCCGGTTTCGAGTTCGAGGAATTCGCCCTCGCGCGCCAGTTTTTCGACCCGCTGGCCCAGATGGTAGGTCGGCGCGAAGGGCGCGGCCTGCGCCTGCAGGTTTTCGATCAGCGCGCTCGCCTCGATCTTCGGGTAGCCGGGAATGTCGTAGATCGGCTTTTCCGGATAGAGCGCCGCGCACTGGCCGCCGGCCATTTCCAGCGCGTCGACGACGTGGCAGCGCATCTTGAGCATGCCGCACTCGAACACGGCGAAAAGCCCGACGGGGCCCGCGCCGATGATTGCGACGTCGGTCGTATGAATCTCGGACATGGTCGAAGAAACTCCGCGGAAATCCGGCGCTTTGGACAGCGCCATTGATAGCGGCCTCGGGCGGGTTTTCAACGGATTTCGACCCCTGTAGAAGGGGGCATGACGCCCCTGCCGTCGATTCGCGAACGCCTGCTGCCCGACGAGGCGGCCACGGCCGCCCTTGCGGGCCGGGTCGCCCGGGCCGCGCGGCCGCGCGACGTGCTCGCCC
>JAYRKO010000646.1:0-1954 GCA_041905745.1 Tagaea sp.
CCGGTGCGGTACCGAATCGCGCGGTATCGCGCTGCTTGGCGAAGGGCTTCGTCCGGTTGCGGCGCGCGTCGTAGGCCGCGATGGCCGCGTCGAGATCGCCCTCGTCGTAGCGGTCGCGATGCACGCGCAGCGACGTCGGCAGGCGCGGCGAGATCGCGCCGGACCCCGCCGGCCAGCCGACGCAAAGTCCCGCGACCGGAAAAACGCGCGCCGGCAGGCCGAGCAGCGCCGAAACGTCCGCGGCGCGGTTGCGGATCGCGGAGATCGGGCAGGTGCCGAGGCCCGCGGCTTCCGCGGCCGTCACGAAGGCCGACAGACAGATCGCCGCGTCGACCGCCGCATTGAAGAACGCATCGAGATGGTCGTTGGCGAACGCGTGCCCGCGCAGTTCGTGGATGCGTGCCTGGCGGCGGTTGTTCGCGCAGAAGACGAGAAAGACCGGTGCCGCGGCGACCCACGGGTTCTCGCCGCACCATTCGTCGAGCTTCGCGCGCGCGGCCCTGTCGGCGACGATCACGATGTCGGCCTGCTGTAGGTCGCTCTTGGTCGGCGCGCTCAGCGCGACCGCGCACAGCGTGCGCACGAGCGCATCGTCCACCGGCCGGTCGGCGAAGGTTCGTATCGAGCGGTGCGCCGCCATTGCGGCAAGCGTGCCGATCCCTTGCATGTCGGGAACGTGGAAATCCTCGCCGAATCGCTCGGCGAGGGCGGCGGCTGTTTTCGCGGCGGCATCGGTCATGGTGCAACACTAGCACCGATCTCGCCGGGCGATAAAACTCAATCTTTCCATGTATTTGCCGTGTCCTCGGGGTTTTGTTGCAAATCCGCGAGCGGCGGGTTTCACTCCCGCGCCGCCGTCAGGGAACCCCGTCATGACCGCCGATTCGCTGCTCAACGCGCCCCTTCGTGTCGTCAATGTGGGGCTCGAGAGTTTCGCGCGCGATCTCGCGGCGGCCGGCGTTCCGGTCGTCGACATGGACTGGCAGCCGCCCGCGCGCGGCGACGCCGCCAAGGCCGCCCTTCTGGCCAAGCTCGACCGGGTGCCGAAGATCGAGGCGGCCAATGCCGCGACGCTCGAACGCTATCTCAAGGCCGATCCGGTGCTGGTCGACGTGCGGCCCGCGGGCGAGGTGCTGAAGGGCCTCGGCGACCGGATGATCCTGCATGCGGGCCCGCCGATCGAATGGGCGCGCATGTGCGGCCCGCTGCGCGGTGCCATCCAGGGCGCCATTGTGCTGGAAGGCTGGGCGCCGGATCTCGACGCGGCCGAAAAGCTCGCCGCCTCCGGCGGAATCCGCTTCGAGCCCAACCACCATTTCGATGCCGTCGGCCCGATGACGGGCATGATCACGCGCTCGATGCCCGTGATGGTCGTCGAGAACCGTACATTCGCAAACCGCGCCTACTGCACGCTCAACGAAGGGCTGGGCAAGGTCATGCGCTTCGGCGGCAACGACGCCGACGTGCTGAAGCGCCTGCGCTGGCTGGCGAGCGACCTCGCACCCGCGCTTGCGGCCGCGCTGAAGCTTTCGGGTGGACTGGCGCTCAAGGGCGTCATCGCGCGTGGCCTGACGATGGGCGACGAGATGCACCAGCGCAACGTCGCCTGCACGAGCCTGTTCGTGCGCGCGATTGCGCCGTGGCTGTCGCGCGCGATTTCCGACCCCGCGAAGCTCGCCGGCGTTTTCGAATTCATCGGCGGCAACGACCAGTTCTTCCTCAATGTCGCGATGGCGATGGGCAAGTCGATCGCCGATCCGGCCAAGGGCCTCGCGAATTCGACCGTCGTCACCGCGATGTGCCGCAACGGCACCGATTTCGGCATCCGCGTGGCGGCGACGGGCGATCGCTGGTTCGTGGCACCCGTCGAGCAGCCGACGGGCCTCTATTTCCCGGGCTACAGTGCGGCCGACGCCAATCCGGATATCGGCGACAGCGCCATCGTGGAAACGGT
>JAYRKO010000647.1:0-1954 GCA_041905745.1 Tagaea sp.
TCGTTCACCGTCCACACCAGCGCCTTGAGGCCCGCTTCCTTGATGTCGCGCACCTGCTGGCGGGTCAGCCGCTTCCAGCCCGGATGGACGGCCGCACAGCGCAGCGCGTCGACGTCCGCGCGCCAGCTCTTGCCCAGCTCCTCGGCCAGATAGCCGCGCGGAATGTTCGGGGCCGCGTCGCGCGCGGCTTCCAGCGACGCGCGCTTGAAGCTCGACAGGATCGGCACGGGCGCCGATTTGGGCCACGCGCGTTCGAGGATCGCGCAGCACGCGCGCGCGGTCTCGGCCTCGCGGCCGGGGCAGGGCTTCACCTCGATGTTGAAGCCCATGCCGAGCTGCAGGAACAGCGCGAGGGATTCCTCCAGCGTGGGCACGCGCTCGCCCGCGAAGGCGGGGCCGAACCACTTGCCGGCGTCGAGCGCCTTGATCTCGGCGAGCGTGCGCTCGGCGACCGGACCCTTGCCGTCGGTCGTGCGGTCGAGCAGTTCGTCGTGGATGATCACGACCGCGCCGTCTTTGGTGAGCTTGGCGTCGAACTCGACCCAGGTCGCACCTTCCTCGTGCGCGCGGCGGAAGGCGGCCAACGTGTTTTCGGGTGCGTTCGCCTTGGCGCCGCGGTGGCCGACGATGCGGGGTGCGTTGATCATTCGTGCGTTCTCGTCTCGTCAGAAAAAAGCCCCCGCCGGCGTCCGGCGGGGGCTTGTCGTCTCGAACCGTCGTTGCGCCCTTACTGGGCGGCCGGCGGATTCGAAGGCTTCTTGTCGAACTGGTCGGAGATGTCCGCACCCGTCGCCTGATCGACGCGGCGCATCGACAGCTTCACCTTGCCGCGGTCGTCGAAGCCGATGAGCTTCACCTTGACCTGGTCGCCGACCTTGACCACGTCGCCCGTCTTCTCGACGCGGCGCGGGGCCAGTTCGGAGATGTGGACGAGGCCGTCCTTCGAGCCCATGAAGTTCACGAAGGCGCCGAAGTCCATGATCTTGACGACCTTGCCGGTGTAGATCGCGTTCATCTCGGGCTCGGAAGCGATGCCCTTGATCCAGTCGATCGCCTTCTTCGCGTTCTCCTCGCTCGTCGAGGCGACCTTGATCGTGCCGTCGTCCTCGATGTCGATCTTGCAGCCCGTGACCTCGACGATCTCGCGGATGACCTTGCCGCCCGTGCCGATGACTTCGCGGATCTTGTCCTTCGGGATCGTGAAGGTCGTGATGCGCGGCGCGTTCTTCGACACTTCCTGGCGCGCGTCGTTCAAGCCCTTGGCCATCTCGCCCAGGATGTGCAGGCGGCCGTCCTTGGCCTGGCCCAGCGCGATCTTCATGATGTTCTCGTCGATCGACGTGATCTTGAGATCCATCTGCAGCGCCGTGACGCCCTTCTCGGTGCCCGCGACCTTGAAGTCCATGTCGCCGAGATGGTCCTCGTCGCCGAGGATGTCGGTCAGCACGGCGAAGCCGCGGTCTTCCTTGATGAGGCCCATCGCGATGCCGGCCACCGGGCGCGGCAGCGGAACGCCGGCGTCCATCAGCGACATCGACGTGCCGCACACGGTCGCCATCGACGACGAACCGTTCGACTCGGTGATCTCCGACACGACGCGGATCGTGTAGGGGAACTTGTCCTTGGGCGGCAGCAGCGGCCGGATCGCGCGCCAGGCGAGCTTGCCGTGGCCGATCTCGCGCCGGCCGGGCGAGCCCATGCGCTTGGCTTCGCCGACCGAGTAGGGCGGGAAGTTGTAGTGCAGCATGAAGTGCTCGCGGTATTCGCCCTCGAGCGCGTCGATGATCTGCTCGTCGTCGCCCGTGCCCAGCGTCGTCACGACGAGGCCCTGCGTTTCGCCGCGGGTGAACAGCGCCGAGCCGTGCGTGCGCGGCAGGAAGCCCACTTCCGTCACGATCGGACGGACGGTCTTCGTGTCGCGGCCGTCGATGCGCTTGCCGGTGTCGAGGATCGC
>JAYRKO010000648.1:0-1954 GCA_041905745.1 Tagaea sp.
TCGCCGAGGAAATCGAGAACGTCGGCGCGTTCATGAACGCGCATACGGGCCGCGAGCAGACCGCCTATTACATCAAGTGCCTCAAGGAAGACGTCGACTTGGCGCTCGACATCCTCGCCGACATCTTTCTCGAATCGGTCTTCGATCCGGCCGAGTTCGAGCGCGAGCGCGGCGTGATCCTGCAGGAGCTGGGGCAGGTCGAGGATACGCCCGACGACGTGATCTTCGACCGTTTCCAGGAAACGGCGTTTCCCGACCAGGCGCTGGGCCGCCCCGTGCTGGGCACGGCCGACAATATCCGCCGCATGCCGCGCGCGGCCGCCCTCGACTGGCGCCGCGCGATGTACGCGCCGGGCAACGTCGTGCTGGCGGCGGCCGGCAATCTCGATGCCGCCCGGTTGGTAGCGCGCGCGGACGAACTGTTCGGCAAGTGGCGCGCGACGGGTGGTGCATCCGACGAGCCCGCGCGCTATCGCGGCGGCGAATTCCGCGACGACAGCGATCTCGAACAGGCGCATCTGGTGCTGGGCTTCCCGTCGGTCGCCTATCGCGATCCGGATTACTGGGCCGTGCAGGTCTTCGCGACGCTGCTGGGCGGCGGCATGTCCTCGCGCCTGTTCCAGGAAATCCGCGAGAAGCGGGGCCTGTGCTACTCGATCTCGGCGCACGCCTCGTCCTTCGCCGACGGCGGCGTGTTCGACGTCTACACCGGCACGGGCGAACGCGAGATGGAAGAACTGATCCCGGCGCTTGTGGCCGAACTGCGCGGCGCGCGCGCGCTGCCCACGCAAGCCGAAGTGCGCCGCGCCAAGGCGCAGATGCGCGCGGGCCTGCTGATGTCGCTCGAAAGCACGAACGCGCGCATGGACGCGCTGGGCGGCAACCTGCTCGTCTTCGGGCGCGACATCACGCCCGAGGAAGTGTCGGCGAAGGTCGAGGCGGTGACGGCCGAGGACATCGTGCGCGTGGCGGGCCGCATCCTGTCGGGCAAGCCCACGCTGGCGGCCCTGGGCCCGCTCAAGAATCTGGCATCGCTCGCCGACATTGCGGCGAAGCTGGCGGCCTAGGTCAGGCGTGGCCCGCTTCGCCCGAAAGGAAGCTCAGCGACACGCCCGCGCGGCCAAGCGCGCGTTCCCACATGCGGTCGAGATCGGGGTCGAACACGATCTCGTCGTCGGCGGGCACGGTCAGCCAGCCGTTGCGCTGGATCTCGCCTTCGAGCTGGCCGGCCGACCAGCCCGCGCACCCCAGCGCCAGCAGCGAGCGGCGCGGGCCCGAGCCGGCGGCGAGCGCCTTCAGGATGTCGACCGTGGCGGTGAGCGCGATGCCCGGCATCACGCGCATCGAACCGTCGTGCATGTAGTCGTCGGAATGCAGCACGAAGCCGCGGCCCGATTCCACGGGCCCGCCCGCGCGCAGGCGGATCTGCTTGGTCTTCGGCCCGGCGTCGATGTTGAGCTGTTCGAGCAGGTCGGGGAAGGTGAGTTGCTCGAACGGCCGGTTGATGACGAGGCCCATCGCGCCGTCGGGATTGTGGGCGCACATGTAGATGACCGTGCGCTCGAAGCGCTGGTCGGACATCGACGGCATGGCCACCAGCAGGTGCCCGGCGAAGAAGGTCGGGATCTCGATGCGCGAACGCGGCATGGCGGATTGAATTTAGCACGAAACGCGCCCAAGTGCAGGCGGGCGACGGCATGAAATTTCGCGGACTCCTGCGGATACTTTCTTTCGCGGCCCTGCTTGCGGCGGCGGCCGGGCCCGTGCGCGCGCAGGAATCGGCATCGGAATGGGTGCGCCATCCGGAGGTTTCGGTGCGGCTCGTCGCCGCAAGCCGCGACGCCGGGGCGGGTCCGGGACTGACGCTCGGCGTCGAAATCGCGCTCAAGACCGGCTGGAAGACCTATTGGCGCTCGCCCGGCGATGCGGGCCTTCCCGTCGAGATCGACTGGGC
>JAYRKO010000049.1:0-10410 GCA_041905745.1 Tagaea sp.
ACCAGCCGCGCATCTGGAAGACGCAGGCCAAGAACGCGCAGGAAGCCCACGAGGCGATCCGCCCGACCGACCTGCTGCGCAAGCCCGAGGACGTGAAGCGCTATCTCGCCGACGACCTCCTCAAGCTTTACGAACTGATCTGGAAGCGTACGGTCGCTTCGGAGATGGAAAGCGCCCAGCTCGACCAGGTCGCGGTCGATCTTGCGTCGGACGATTCGCGCACGATCATGCGTGCGACCGGCTCGACGCTGGTCTTCGAAGGGTTCCTGCGCCTCTACCGCGAGGATCGCGACGATCCGGCGGAGGGCGAGGACGAGGAGAACCGCCTGCTGCCGGCGCTCGCCGAAGGCGACGCCACGCCGCGCGGCCCCGTCAAGCCCGAGCAGCATTTCACCCAGCCCCCGCCCCGCTTCTCCGAAGCGAGCCTCGTCAAGCGGCTGGAGGAACTGGGCATCGGCCGGCCGTCGACCTACGCCTCGATCCTCGAGACGTTGCAGGAGCGCGGCTACGTGCGCCTCGACAAGCGGCGCTTCATGCCCGAGGACCGCGGCCGCGTCGTCACGACGTTCCTCGAAAACTTCTTCCGCCGCTACGTCGAATACGATTTCACGGCCAAGCTCGAAGACCAGCTCGACGAGATTTCCGGCGGCCGCGCCGACTGGCGCAAGGTTCTCGCCGATTTCTGGGTCGATTTCTCGAAGTCGGTCGACGACACGAAGGAACTGAAGATCCGCGACGTCATCGACCGGCTCGATGAAGCGCTGGGCCCGCACTTCTTCCCCGAGAAGCCGGGCGGCGTCGACGTGCGCGCCTGCCCCGCCTGCTCGGGCGGCCGCCTGGGTCTTCGGCTCGGCAAGCGCGGCGCGTTCATCGGCTGCTCGAACTATCCGACCTGCAGCTTCACCCGTCCGCTCACGGTCGACAGCGGCGACGGCGAGACGGCTGGCGGTGTGGCCAACAAGGTGCTGGGCGTCGATCCGGCGACGAACGAGGAAGTGCAACTGCGCAACGGGCCCTACGGCCCCTACGTGCAACTCGGTACCGGCGGTGACAAGACGAAACCCAAGCGGCAATCAGTGCCGAAGGACATGCGACCCGAGGATGTGGGCCTCGAACTCGCGCTCAAGCTCCTGTCGTTGCCCCGGCCGATCGGCACGCATCCGGAAGACGGACTGCCGATCCTTGCAGGGCTCGGCCGGTTCGGGCCGTACCTGAAGCACGGCGACAAGTACAAGTCGCTCGGTACGACGCAAGATGCTCTCGAAATCGGCATCAATCGTGCGGTCGAGGTCCTTGCCCAGCCGTCGACCGGTCGCCGGTTCGGCCGCGCAGCGGCCCCCGCCGGTCGCGTCGTGGGCAACCACCCGGCCGACGGCGTTGCGATCACCGCGGCAACCGGGCGCTACGGGCCTTACGTGAAGCACGGCAGCACCTACGCGAACCTGCCGAAGGACATCACGCCCGAGGAAGTGACGCTCGACGACGCCGTCCGGCTGATCGACGAGCGGCGCGCTCGTGCGGGCAACGCGCCTGTGCGCAAGAAGGCCGTCAAGAAGACTGCGGCACCCAAGAAGGCCGCAGCGCCCAAGGCCGAGGTGACTGCCAAGAAGCCGGCGGCGCCCAAGCGCGCCCGCGCCAAGAAAACGCCCGCGCCCGCCGCCGACTGACGGCGTTAGCTCCGCGCCAGAATTTCAGCCGCCACGCGCAGAATTTCGCCGCGCTGGAACGGCTTTTCGATGTGCGGCGCGCCCGTCTGCGCCAGGAATTGTGCGACTTCGGGCGACAGCACGTCGCCGGTGACGAAAAAGAACCGATTCGCATAGTACGGCAGCTGCGCGACCGCAGTCCGGTAGAGACCGGGCCCGTCGATGTCCGGCATGCGCATGTCGCACACGACCAGATCGAACTCGGTGGCGGCCATGACGGCCAGCGCCTCGCCGCCGGTCCCCGCCGTCTGCGGGCGCGTGCCGGCGTCGGCGAAAATCTCGGCGAGCGTGCGCAGGATGTCCGGCTCGTCGTCGACGACGAGCACGCTCGTACCTGGCGGCAATGCAACGGGCTCGTTGCCGGCGCGCGCCGCTTCCTGCGCGTGCTCGGGACCTGCGATTGGCAAACGGATTTCGAAAACGGCGCCGCCACCGGCCGGAACTTCCACCTGAATTGTACCGTCGTGCCCTTCCACGATGCCGCGGCAGACGGAAAGGCCGATGCCGGTCCCGGCGCCGGCCGGCTTCGTCGTGAAGAACGGCTCGAAAATGCGCGCGCGGATCGCTTCGGGGATTCCCGGCCCGTTGTCGGCGATGCGCAAGACCGCGCGGTCGGGCGCGGCACGATCGACGAAAAGGTGGATGTCGATGCGC
Organism: Tagaea sp.; assembly: GCA_041905745.1. GTDB lineage: Bacteria > Pseudomonadota > Alphaproteobacteria > CACIAM-22H2 > CACIAM-22H2 > Tagaea. The sequence goes on from JAYRKO010000049.1 coordinate 2,361, forward strand.
CGCTCGTCCGACCTTTCGCGGACTGCCTGCTGCGCGTTCACCAGAATGTTGCTGACGACCTGCGCGAGCTGGTCCGCATTGCCCCAAACCGGCGGGATGTCGCCCGCGTCGACGGCGACGGCGATCCCGTCCGCGCGCAGCGCATAGGAAAGGAGATCGAGCGTCGAGCGGACGACGCCCGCCAACGGCACCGCCGACCGTTCGGTCGGCCGTTGGCGCGCCATCGCGAGGAAGGTCTTGACGATGCGCGCGCACCGGTCGGCCGCCTGAGCGATGCGCTCGGCGCGCGCGAGGACCTTTTCCTCGTGCGCCGTCTCGCGCAGCAGCGATGCCTGACCGACGACGATCGCCAGCGGATTGTTCAGTTCGTGGGCGACACCGGCAAGCAGCGAACCCATCGCCGCCATCTTCTCGCTGCGGAACAGCGCATCGCGCTGGCGGTCCATCTTCTCGTTCGCCGCATCGCGCTGGATCGCGAAGCCGATCAGCGTGGCCGCCGCCTGTACGGCTTCGATCTCAAGCGGCTCCCAGCGGTGCGGTTCGCGGCAATGGTCGAACCCGACGCTGCCCCACCAGTTGCCGCCGACGGTCACCGGCACGCGGATCAGCGACTTCACCCCCTGCCGCCCCAGCCAATCGCGTTTTCCGGTGTCGAGCTCGTCGACGATGCCGAAGACGGTTTCACCGCGCGAGCGCGCGAGGCGCCAGTCCTGGAACGCGTCGTCCTTGATCGGGAATCCTTCGAAGGCCGGGTTGCCGAGGATGCGTACGACGCCTGGCGCGTCCCACTCGAAGACGTCCTTCTGCACGATCCTGCCGTCCGGGCGGATCTTGTTGCGGCCGAGCATCGTCCGGCTGAGGCCGAGCGCCTGGCCCAGCCGCGCCATCATTTCCTCGACCGCCGGCTGCCAGCGCGGCTCGACGAGCAGACGCTGCGCGGTTTCGACGACGATCGTGAGGACGGTCGCACGCCGGCGAAGGTCGCTGACGTCGATGCGGATGGCGACGGTTCCGCCTTCCGCCGTGCGGCGGTCGATGACGCGTATCCAGCGCCCGTTGGCGCGGCGTACGTCGAACGGTTCGCCCGGCTCGCGGTGGCGCCGCATCCGGTCGGCGACGTGCGCTTCCAGTTCGGCTTCGTCGACGAGACTTTCGTCGCTTCGCGCCATAGCGCGGAGCTGCTCTTCGAAGCGAGTGCCGGGCGTCAGATACGACGCGATCGCGCGATACATCTCCTTGTAGCGGGCGTTGCAGGTGACCAGCCGGTCGTCGGCATCGAAAATCGCGAAACCTTCCGGGAAACTCTCGATGGCCTCGACGAGCCGGCGGTGCGCCGTCGCCGCCGCCATGGTCGAAGCGACGCGCCGCGTGATGTCGCTCAACGTCACGAGATGCCCGCCGCCGGCCATGTCGGCGCGATTGAATTCGACGATGCGACCGTTGGCGAGCGTACGTGTGAAACCGTCGCGCAGGCGTCCCTCGACCGAAGCGAGGATTGCGGCCGCCGGATCGATCGCGCCTTGCGGCGGCGGCCCGAAATCCCCCCGCGTCGCAAGGAACGTCAGGATCTCGCCGTAGGGCATGCCGGCGCGAACGAAGCCGCCGGGCAGACCGAGGATCTCGATGGCGTTGAGGTTCCATAGAACGAGACGTTCGTCCTCGCCGACGACGATCAACCCGTCCGAGATGTTGTCGAACGTCGACTGGAGTAGCGCTGCCTGCCGGCGGGACGCGATTTCCTGCGCCTTGATGTCGGAAACGTCGACGCGCACCGACACCATCGAGCCATCCGGCGTGCGCCGGTCGATGGTGCGGACCCACCGTCCCCGGCCCTGCTCGATGTCGCGCGGCGGGCGTTGCAACCGGCGATCTTCGAGGCGGCGGCGAATATACGGCTCGCGCTCCTCCGGCGGCACGCCCGCGCTCGGCGCCGAAAGCCGGATGCGCAGATGCGCGGCGTAGTCGATTCCGGGCGTCAGTTCCTTCGCCGAATCCGCATAGATTTCCCGGTAGCGGCGGTTTGCATGCAGCAGCCGGTCGGTGGCGTCCCACAGCGCGAAGCCTTCGTCCATTGCGTCGAGCGCTTCGACGAACCGGGTCTCCCGACGCCGGGCGCGGATCGCATACAGGCCTGCCGCCGCGGCGAGCACGATCGCGAGCGCGGCGATGATCCACGCGATATTTTCCATGTGTCTCTGGGCCTCAGCGGTCGGCTATCCGCGTGTGCCGCGCGGCGCCGGAAGGAAAGTACCGAGTTTGCGGCGCAGCGCCAGCAATTCGAACGGTTTAACTATGTAGTCGTTGACGCCCTTCTCGCGCGCGGCCATCACGCGCTCGTGGCCGGCATCACCGGTGATGATCACGAAATAGACTTGGCACAGCCGCCGGTCGGTCCGGACCGCGTCGAGCAGTTCCAACCCGTTCATCGGCTGCATGTTCCAGTCGGCCAGCACGACGTCGTTGCGGCCGAACTCCAGTGCACGCATGCGCTCGAGGGCCTTGTTCCCGTCGGCGACGGCCCACACGCGCGCCGCTCCGAGCGATTCGAGCATGTCGCGCAGCGTCAGGCGCATTTCCGCGTCGTCGTCGACTATCAGGAAGTTCATCCAGACCTCGGTTGTTAACCAAAAAATATGCGGGGACCGTAGGTCGGCGCAACCCGTGTTGCGCCCCGGGCCGGCCGGACGCACCCTACTTGCGTGTCAAAACCGAGTCGCGACGTTCCGTGGCCCACCGCCGCGCTTGTCCTTGCGGCGCTCGAGGCGCGGCACGCGCCGGTCGACAAGCGGCATCTTGCCAAATCGATGGGCCTGCACGGCGATGCGCGGCGCGCCCTCTCCTTCGTCCTGCGGGACCTGATCCGGGAGGGGCGCATCGCCGCCGTAAGCGGCGGGCGGATCGTGCTCGTGCGCGCACCGGTGGCCGGCGACGGGACGGTTCCCATCGAGATCGTCGGGACCGACGTCGAGGATGGTTCGCTTCTGGTGAAGGCGCTGGAGTGGACGGGGCCGTCCCCGCTCGCACGGCTGACCGTTCCGGCCGGCCACCCGGCGCCGCCGGTTGGCGCACACGGCGTCGGTCGGCTGGCGTTCGAGGACGGCGAGTGGCGCGCGACCCTCATCCGCCTGACCGAAGCGGTGCCCGAACGGCTGGTGGGCCGATTGATGCGCGCCGGTGCGGGCTGGCGGTTGGAACCGACGGACCGGCGCATAAAGACCGAATTCACCGTCGAGGGCGACGGCCTTGTGCCGGGAGACGCAGGAACGCTCGTGCTGGCGGAGGTGCTGGCGCGCCGGCGCCTTGGCCTGCCGCGCGTTCGGATCGTCGAGAAAATCGGGCATTTCGGAGATCCGAAATCGGCGAGCCTGATCGCGATCCACGCCCAAGGGATCCCGACGGAGTTTCCGGCCGACGCACTGGCGCAGGCCGCGCGCGCCAAGTCCGCGACGAGCGAAGGTCGCGAGGACATGCGCGAACTTCCCATCGTCACGATCGACGGCGCCGATGCGCGCGATTTCGACGACGCCGTTCTTGCCGAGCCCGACGACGATCCGGCGAATCCCGGGGGCTGGCGCCTGATCGTGGCGATCGCGGACGTGTCGTGGTACGTGCGCCCGGGCGATGCGCTCGACGACTGCGCGCGCCAGCGCGGCAACTCCTGCTATTTCCCCGATCGCGTCGTTCCGATGCTGCCCGAGCGGCTTTCGAACGATCTCTGCTCGCTGCGTCCGGACGAGGACCGGCCCGTCGTCGCCGCCCGCATCGTGGTCGACCGCGAGGGACGCAAACTGCGCCACCGTTTCGTGCGCGCGACGATCCGCTCGTGCCGGCGCTTCACCTACGAGGACATTCAGGCGATCGCGGACCGCAAGCGACGCGAGCCGGAATGGCTCGAAAAGCGCGTCGTCGAGCCGCTCTACGGCGCCTACCGCGCGCTTGCCGGCGCGCGTGCGGCACGCGGCGCGCTCGACATCGACGTCGAGGAACGCAAGGTCGAACTCGACGCGCACGGCAAGGTCGCCAGCATCAAGCCGCGTACGCGGCTCGACAGCCACCGTCTCATCGAGGAGTTCATGATCCTCGCCAACGTGTGCGCGGCCGAAACGCTGGAGCGCCGCCGCCTGCCGTGCGTCTATCGCGTCCACGAGCCGCCGGCGGCAGACCGCGTGGAAGCGCTGCGCGAGACGCTCGACGGGCTCGGCCTGCGCCTGTCGCGCGGCACCGCCACGCGCCCGCAGGATTTCGTGCGCATCCTCGAATGGGCGAAGGGCCAGCCGTGGCACGGGATGGTCAACCAGCTCGTGCTGCGCTGCCAGTCGCTGGCGGTCTACTCGACCGCGAATCAGGGGCATTTCGGGCTCGCCCTGCCCCGTTATGCGCATTTCACGTCGCCGATCCGCCGCTACGCCGATCTTCTCGTCCATCGCGCGCTCGTGACGGCGGAAACGCTTGGCGACGGCGGGCTGCCCGCGGGCGACAATGCCGGCGACTTCGCATCGGCCGCCGATCACATTTCGCTGACCGAGCGGCGGTCGGTCGCCGCCGAGCGCGACGCGCTGGCGCGCTATGTTGCCGCATATCTCGAGGACCATCAGGGGGCCACATTCCCGGCGCGCGTATCGGGCGTGCAGAAATTCGGCCTGTTCGTGACGCTCGACGAGATCGGCGCCGATGGTCTTGTCCCCGTCCGGGCGCTGCCGCGCGATTTCTATCGCTTCGACGAAAGGCATCACCGCCTTACCGGCGAGCGGAGTGGGCATACCTATGTCCTTGGACAGGCAGTGGAAGTTCGCCTGCACGAGGTCGACGGCCTGACCGGAAGCCTGACCTTCGACGTCCTCGACCGGGGCGCAGACGGTCCCAAGGCACGCGGAAGCTTCCGGCGACATCGTGGCCGGAAGGGCGGTCGGCGGTAACTGTTGCGGGAATGCCGCACTCCTGTGACGCAATTAACATTTTGGTTCGTAAGCATTTCTTCGTAACTGCGCTTGTATAGAATGGTTTTCCGGAGCTCCCAGCCATGCCCACGACGCCGAAGACCCCCGTTTCCGAGACCGCAAGCCGGTCGTGGACGCTCGGGTTGCGTCGCGGTTTGGCCTGCCGGTGCCCGAATTGCGGCGAGACGGGCGCGTTCGCGGGCTTCCTCGCGGTCAAGAAAACGTGCGAACGATGCGGGCACGCGATCGGCGAATACCGCGCCGACGATGCGCCGCCCTATTTCACGATCTTCATCGTCGGCCACATCATCGTCGGCGCGATGATTGCGCTCGACGAAGCGGTAACGCTGCCCATGTGGACGCAGATGGCCCTGTGGGTTCCGGCGACTGCTCTGCTCACGTTCGCGCTGATGCGGCCCGTGAAGGGCGCGGTCTTGGGCGTCATGTGGGCGATCGGGCTGCGCCAATGACCGGCGCGCTGCCGATCCCGCGCAATGTTCGGCGGCTCGGTGCGCTGGCCGCGACGCTTGTCCTTTTCGCGACGGCTTGCGCGGGCCCGCGCGAGACCGCGCGACACGCGACGCCGGCCGAAACGCAGGCAACGACCACGCCCTTCCAGTTCTACCAGCGCGCCTTCGACGAACTTTCGACGCGCTATATCCAGCCCGTCGATCTCGGCACCGTTGCGGGCGCAGGCCTTGCCAATCTTGCGAAGATCGACGCACGCGTGGTCGTGCGCCGCAATGAAACGCGTCTGGAACTGCTTGACGGCGAGACGTCCGTCGCTAGCTTCGAGACGCCGCGTCGCGACGACATCTCCAAATGGGCGACCGTCTCGTCGCGGACGATCGACGCGGCGCGCGGCTATTCGCCGCTGCTGCGCGAAGCGACCAACGACCGCGTCTTCCGCGTCTTCATGGACGGCGCGCTTGCCAAGCTCGATCCGTACACCCGCTACGACGATCCCGATCGCGCGCGCGAAAGTCGGGCCGTTCGCGACGGATTCGGCGGGATCGGCGTCACGGTCGGTTTCGAGAACGGCGAGACCCGCGTGGATGTCGTCACGTCGGAAACGCCGGCCGCGCGCGCCGGCCTGCGCGTCGGCGACCGGATCGTCGCGGTCGACGGTCTCGGTCTGCGCGGCCTGCCCGAGCGCGACGTCATCACCCGGCTGCGTGGGCCCGTCGGCACGGAAGTGCGCCTCGACATCCGCCGCCCGCCTGCGGAGAAGACGACGGAAGTCCGGCTGTTGCGCGGCCATATCGTGCCGGCGACTGTTACTTATCGGCGCGACGGCGATATCGCCTACATCAAGGTTTCCGGCTTCAATCAGCGCACGACCGAAACGCTGACCGAAGCCGTCAAGCGGGCCAAGGCCGAAATCCAGCCGTCCCTGCGCGGCATCGTTCTCGATCTGCGGGGAAATCTCGGCGGCCTGCTCGACCAGGCGGTCGGCGTGTCGGACCTGTTCCTTGCGAACGGCACGATCGTGTCGACCCGTGGCCGCCATCGCGCCAGCCACCAGAGCATGAGTGCCCAGTCCGGCGACGTCGGCGAGGACGTGCCGCTCGTGGTGCTTGTGAACGGCCAGTCGGCTTCGGCATCCGAGATCGTCGCGGCGGCGCTGCAGGATAACGGCCGGGCGATCGTGGTCGGCACCACGTCCTTCGGCAAGGGATCCGTCCAGACTCTCGTCCAGATGCCCAACGACGGCGAACTCGTCATCACGTGGGCGCGATTCCATGCGCCCTCGGGTTACCCGCTGGCCGATCTGGGCGTCATCCCGGCCTACTGCACCTCCGGCCGGTCAGACAGCGCGGGCGACGCGCTGACGGCCCTGCGGCAGGGGCGACTCACCGACAGCGCCACGATGGCCCGCTGGCGGGCGGCCGACCATGCCAACCTGCCGGGCTTGCGCAAACTGCGCGACATCTGCCCGCCGGACGGGGCGGCCCGCGAAGGGGAAATCGGCCTTGCGGCGGCCCTGCTGCGCGACAAGGCGGCCTTCGCCCAGGCCCTGCAAAGCGTCCAACTGACCGCGTCCGCCCACTGATCCGGGCCGCTTGACAACCTCGGTCCGGACGCTATTGTCCCGGCCCGTTTAAGAATTCTTCCCCTACCGAGGGCCCAGACATGGCCAAGTCCAAGCCGATGCTCATCAAGCTCAACAGCACCGCCGACACGGGCTTCTTCTACGTCACGAAGAAGAATCCCCGGAAGACGACGGAGAAGCTCGAGCTCAAGAAGTACGACCCCGTCGCGCGCAAGCACGTCGTGTTCAAGGAAGGCAAGATCAAGTAGCCCGGGTCAGGCGGCCTCGACGCGATTGCGGCCGCCTTCCTTTGCCCGATAGAGGGCCGCGTCCGCGGCCTGAATTAACACCGCCGGATCGAAGCCGTTCGGCTGGCTGGCGGCGATCCCCACGCTGATCGTCACGGGAATTCCGTCCGGCGTCTGCGACGTCGTCACGGGCGTCTGGCCGACCTTGGCACGCAGGCGTTCGGCCACGACCCGCCCGACCTTCTCGTCCGAGTCGGGCATCACGACCATGAATTCCTCGCCGCCCCAGCGCGCGACCGTGTCGAACGGCCGCACGCTGTTCTGCAGGCGCTCGGCCACCGTGCGCAGCACCTCGTCGCCGATCGGATGGCCATGGGTGTCGTTGATCTTCTTGAAATGGTCGATGTCGATCATCAGGAGCGCCAGCGTGCGCTCCGAATGGGTCGCGCGCTGTGCGAGATTTCCCAGATGCGCTTCCATGTAGCGCCGGTTGTGCAGCCCGGTCAGCGCGTCGGTCAGCGCCAGCGCCATGTTGCGTTCGTAGTTCTGGCGCAGCGCTTCCATGTAGCGGCGGCGGCGCACCTGCGTGCGCACCCGCGCGATCAGCTCGTTCGGCTCGACCGGCGTCAGCAGGTAGTCGTTGACGCCGAGGTCGAGGACGCGGGCAAGACGCGAGTCGTCACCGTCTTCCAGCACCGACATAAGCGGGATCTGGCGGGTCTGCTCGCCGGACCGAAGTTCGGCGCACAGGCGCAGCGCATCGACCTTGCGCATGAGCGTGTTGATGACGATCGTGTCGTAGGGCGTGCGCGCGGCCCGCGCGACGGCGTCGT
>JAYRKO010000649.1:0-1946 GCA_041905745.1 Tagaea sp.
TGCGTCTGGCGGATACGCTTGCGCTCGTCGACGACGGGCGAATCGCGGCGGCGGGGCCCGTCGCGGAGGTGACCGCGCGCGTCGACCTCGGGCCGCTTGCCGGCCGCTTCGAGGCCGGCGCCGCCGTCGACACCGTCGTTGCCGGCCACGACGCGCAATTCGCCCTCACGCGGCTTGCCTTCGACGGCGGCGAACTGGTCGTACCGGCGATCGAGGCGCCCGTCGGCACCGCGCTGCGCGTGCTTGTCCGCGCACGCGACGTGATGCTCGCCACGCGGCCGCCCGAAGCGATTTCAGCGCGAAACGTGCTTGCCGGACACGTCGCGGCATTGGTGCTGGAACCGGGCGCGCACGCCGAGGTCGCCGTGGCCGTCGGCGGTGTTCGGCTGCGCGCGCGCATTACGCGCGCGGCCGCGGTCGAACTCGGGCTTGCAGCAGGCAACCCGGTATTCGCCGTCGTGAAATCCGTCGCCGTAGGTCGCCCGGCTGCCGAATTCCGAAATTCGAGTGGACGGGGGACCGGCTGACGCCTTACTGAAAGAGTCTGGCTACGAGGCGCTTCATGGATCTGAAAGACTACATTCGGGACGTTCCGGACTTTCCGAAACCCGGCATCCTTTTTCGCGACATTTCCCCGCTTCTGGCCGACGCCGGCGCATGGCGCGCCACGATCGAGCGGTTCGCCGAAATCATCGCCCCCCTCAAACCGACCCTGCTGGCCGGCATCGAAAGCCGCGGCTTCCTCGTGACCGCACCGCTCGCGCTGCACATGGGCTGCGGATTCATGATGGTGCGCAAGCGCGGCAAGCTGCCCGGCAAGACGATCCCGCACACCTACGCGCTCGAGTACGGCGAGGACACGATCGAAATCCAGGACAATGCCGTGAAGCCAGGCACGCGCGTCGTCGTCCTCGACGACGTGCTGGCGACCGGCGGCACGCTCAATGCGGCCATTGCGCTCCTGAAGAAGGCGGGCGCCGACGTGCGCGCGGCCGCGTGCATCATCGAACTGACGTTCCTCGAAGGCCGCAAGCGCTTGCCGGTCCCCTTCGAAAGCCTCGTTCGCTACTGATCGGAAGGGAGTCGGTCGGCAATGGCGCTCGACTCCCTGATCCTGACGGCCGTCGCCGTCGCGCTCGGCGCGCTCTGTCTCCATTTCCGGCACCGCGCCGCCGCACTTGCAAAAGCGGAGCAGCGTCAGGCGGATTTCGCGAAATCCAACGCCGACTGGATGTGGGAGCGCGACGCCGAACAGCGTTTCACGCTGATGACCGGCGCCGAGATCACGGGTCTGGTCGAGGCGAACTATATCGGCCGCACGATGCTGGAAGAGTGCCCGGACGGCACCGACCCCGTCATCTGGGCGCGCCACATCGAAGACCTCAAGGAGCGCCGCCCGTTCCGCGACCTGGTCATCAGCCGGCGCCGTCCGGACGGCAGTCGCGTGTGGTTCGCCGTCTCCGGTCGTCCGTTCTACGACGAGGCGGGCCGCTTCGCCGGCTATCGCGGGACATCGCGGATCGTAACCGACGTCGTCCAGCGCGAGCGCGAGATCGCCGAGCGCACGAACGAACTCGAACTCGCGCAGGCGCGCCTGCTGGACTTCGCCGCGGCGACGTCCGACTGGTTGTGGGAAATGGATGCGGAATTGCGCTTCTCGTATTTTTCCAAGCCGCTTTCCGCTGCGGCATCGGGCGCACCCGTCGGCGGCATCGGCCAGTCGCTGTGGGACCTTCCGGGGCATTTCGCGGCCTCGCCCACGGCACTCCAGGCCCAGCGGGCCGCGCTGGCGGCCCGCGAACCGTTCCGCGATTTCCGCCTGCGCCGCAAGGGCGCCGACGGCCGGAACCTGACGCTGTCCTTTTCGGGTCGGCCGATCGTCGATTCCGAAGGCCGCTTTCGCGGCTATCGCGGAACCGCGCGCGACATCACGGCCGAGATCCTTG
>JAYRKO010000650.1:0-1945 GCA_041905745.1 Tagaea sp.
TCGCCTCATACGGGCCGAACGCGCGCGACGCCTCGACCGACACGATGCGGCGATGAAGCGCGTTGAGTTCGCCGTACGAGGCCGGCAGCGACACGGGCACCACATCCGCCGCCGCCGAAAGCCTGCGACCGACCAGGTCGCGCGCCTCGCGCGCGCACGGCTCCGCCGACGCGTCGTACGGCGTGGAAAGCAGGGCGAGCCGCGGGCGTGTGCGTAGCGGGGCCGCGACGCGCGGCGGTTCGAGAAGGACGCCGGCGAGAAGCTTGAGGTCGCTCGCCGCACGCGCAAACCAGCCCACCGTATCGAGCGAGCGCGCGAGCTCGTGGACGCCGCGCGTGTCGGTGCGCCCGATCGTCGGCTTGAAGCCGAACGTGCCGCAGAACGACGCGGGCCGGATCACCGACCCGCCGGTCTGGGTGCCGATGGCGAGCGGCGCCATGCCGTCGGCGACGGCCGCCGCCGACCCGCTCGACGAGCCGCCCGGCGTGCGTGCAAGGTCGCGCGGATTGCGCGTGGCCTTCGGCGTGACGTGCGCGAATTCGGTCGTGACCGTCTTTCCGAGCACGACGGCGCCGGCGGCCTTCAGTCGTGCCACGCACGCCGCATCGGCCGTCGGAACATGGCCTTCGAAAACCGCCGAGCCGTACTCCGTGCCGAGGCCGGCCGTGTCGGCGATGTCCTTCACCGCCACCGGAATGCCGGCGAGCGCGCCCCGCACCGGCGCGGCTTCGGCCGCCGCCAGGCGCGCGAAGGCGCCGATCTCGCCGTCGCGCGCGGCGATGCGCGCCCGGCACGCGGCGATCAGGTCGGCCGCGTCGAGTTCGCCGCCGGCGATCGCGCGTCGCGCGCGCATCGCGGACAGCAGGTGCAGTTCACCAGGATTCATCGACCGCCAGATGGGCGACGCAGTCACCCCGCTCCACGCGCCCCATATGGCGCTTGCACACCACGAATCCGTCGGCGTGGAAATGGCACGGCACGGGTGCGCGCGCCGGATTGTCGACGAAATGGACGTGGCCGCAGAGCTGGCCCTTCTTCACCGTCTGCCCCAAATCGACGGCCGGCTCGAACAGGCCGGGCTCGGGCGCGTAGACGAACCAGTCCTGCCCCGGCACGCTGACACGGCGCGGCGGCGGCGCATCCGCCCAGTCCTTCGGCTTCTCGACCATGTTCATGTGGACGAGCAGGCGGCGCAGCCCGCGCTCCACCATCGCGAGCGCCTTGCGGTTGACCGAGCCCGTCCCGCCAAACTCGCCACCCAGCGCCGGCACGCCGCGCCGCATGGCGGCGGCGGGCGAATAGCGGATGTCCTGCCCGAGCTTCCAGACAAGCGCCATATCCGGCGCGAAGGCGACGAGTGCCTCGCGCGAGCGCCGGTCCATGTCGGGACCGGCACCCTCGTGCATCGAGGCGAACGGCATGTAGTCGAGCGAACTGCCGCCCGAGTGCAGATCGTGGAACAGGTCGGCGCGCGGGAACAGCTCGGTGTCGATGTAGTAGGCGATCTGCTGCGTGACCGATCCGTCCGGATCGCCGGGGAACGAGCGGTTCATGTTTCCGCCGTCGATGGGCGAAACGCGCGCGCCGTCCATCGCAGCCGGGAAATTCGCCGCGGGCAGGATGATGACGCGACCCTGGATCTCGCCGGGTTCGAGCGCGCGGATCAGCTTGGCGAGCGCGATCTGCCCCTCGTACTCGTCGCCATGGTTGCCGGCCATGAAGAACGCCGTCGGTCCCTTGCCGTTCTTGATGCAGGCGATCGGGATCATGATCCGCCCGTAGGCCGAGCGCGTGACCGAATGCGGCAGACCGAGCCAGTCGACCTGCTTGCCGTCGCGGTCGAAATCGATCCGGCTCTCCAGCCGCGTGGGTCGGCTCATGGTGAATTATCCTTCCCTTTCATCCTACAATTGGATGACGCTATGCTGGTCCAAAGATCAAAGCT
>JAYRKO010000651.1:0-1940 GCA_041905745.1 Tagaea sp.
AGGCCGCACAGCGTGATCTCGGAGGTCGCGATCAGCGACAGCTCCTCGCCCTCGATGCGGTAGGTGTTCGTCTCGTTGCCGCGCGGCGTGAAGCCGGTGCCCTGCATGACCGAATCGCGCGCGAGATCGGGTGTGATGTGGGGCACGTAGCCGCGCTTGGCGAGGAACTCGACCGCGAAATTCTGCAGCGCCAGTTCCAGCCGCGCGCCGTCGCCCTTGAGGAAGTAGAAGCCCGGACCCGCGACCTTGCTGCCGCCCTCGGTGTCGATGATGCCGTGCAGTTCGCCCAGCGCCACGTGGTCGCGCACGGGAAAATCGAACTTCCGGATCGCGACGGCGTTGCGGTCGATTTCCTTGTTGTCCTTGTCGTCGCGCCCGACCGGCGAGGCGGGGTGCGTCATGTTCGGCACGCGCAACAGCAGCGCGTCGGCATCGGCCTGCAGCGCGTCGAGCCGCGTCTTCAGGCTTTCGCGCCGTTCGCGCAGCTCGCGGCCCTTCTCGCGCTTCTGCTCGACCGACAGGTCCTTGGCCGAGGCGAGCGCGTTCGATTCGCGCTGCGCGTCCTGCAGCGCCTGGTCGACCTTGCGGCGTTCGGTCTCGACCTCGACGAACTTGGCGATGTCGAGATCGACGCCGCGGTTCTTGCAGTTGAGGGCCACGGCGTCGGCGTTGGCGAGGACGAAATTGCGGTCGAGCATGCGGATTCCGGTTCGTTCGGGTTGCCGGAGAACTAGCACGGCAGGGCCTCGGCGCGCAAAAGCCGGTCAAGGGCTTGCGCGGGACCGGATTTCGCGGGAAAACCGGCCCGGACCAACCCCTTACCCGGTATCCGCGATGCCTGCCGTGCCCGATCTCAATCCGCCCGCCCGGCTGCTGATGGGCCCCGGCCCGATCAACGCCGACCCGCGCGTGCTGCGCGCCATGGCGACCCCGCTGGTGGGCCAGTTCGACCCGTCGATGACGACGCTGATGGGCGAGACGATGGCGCTCTATCGCGAGGTGTTCCGTACGGCGAACCGCTGGACGTTCCTCGTCGACGCGACCGCGCGCGGCGGGATCGAGGCGGCCCTCGTCTCGCTTATCGAGCCCGGCGACCGCGTGCTCGTGCCGATCTTCGGCCGTTTCGGTCACCTGCTGGCGGAAATCGCGCGCCGCTGCGAGGCGCAGGTGATCGAGATCGAGACCGAATGGGGCAAGGTCTTCGATCCGGGCCAGATCGAGGAGGCCGTAAAGAAGCACCGGCCCAAGGTGATCGCGATCTGCCAGGGCGACACGTCGACGACGATGTGCCAGCCGCTGGCCGAAATCGGCGCCATCGCGCGCCGTCACGACGCCCTCGTCTACGTGGACACGACCGCCTCGCTCGGCGGCAACGACCTGCGCGCCGACGACTGGCATCTCGACGTCGTCACCGCGGGCCTGCAGAAGTGTCTTGCCGGGCCGTCGGGTTCCGCGCCCATCACGATCGGCCCGCGCGCGGAAGCGGCGATCTACCGACGCCGGCACGTCGAGGCGGGCATCGCCACGCCCGCCGACCGCAACGGGCCGGGTGCGCGCATCCGCTCGAACTATTTCGATCTCGCGATGGTGATGGATTACTGGAGCGAGAAGCGCCTCAACCACCACACGGAAGCGACCTCGATGCTCTACGGGGCGCGCGAATGCGCGCGCATCCTCGTCGACGAGGGGATGGACGTGGCGATCGCGCGCCACCGCGTCGCGGGCGATGCGATGGCCGAGGGCCTGCTCGCGATGGGAATGCGGCTTTTCGGCGACCGGGCGCACAAGATGGCGAACGTCGTGGGCGTTTATATTCCCGACGGCGTGGCGGGCGACACGGTGCGCGGCGCGCTGCTTTCCGATTTCGGCATCGAGATCGGCACCAGCTTCGGCCCCTTGCACGGCAAGATCTGGCGCATCGGGACGATGGGCTACAACGC
>JAYRKO010000652.1:0-1940 GCA_041905745.1 Tagaea sp.
GCGCATAGGCTTCCAGCGAGGCCATGTCGGCATCACTGCGCGCGAGCTTGAGATGGCCGGTCCGCTGGAATTCGCCGTCGATACCGATCACGGATTGGAGCCGCGGCCAGATCGCGTGCGCGCGCTGGGCGAGCGGCAGCTGCTCGGTCGGGCGGCCCTGCCGGCGCACGCCACCGTAGTTCACGCCGCTCGCCTGCGCGCCGCAGTAGCCCTTCTCGATCAGCGCCACGGAAAGACCGCGCTGTCGCAGCGCAAGCGCGGTCGAACTGCCCACGAGCCCGCCGCCGACGATCGCGACATCGATGCGCGCGGTCATCCCGAGATCTCCGGGTCGCTGGCTGCAAGATCGAGCGGCAACGGCTTGACCGGTGCTTGCGCGCGCAGCCGACCGACCTCGCCGACAGGCCGGCCGGTCGCCGCCGCGAGAAGTTCGGCCGCTGCCGCCGCACACATGCGCCCCTGACAGCGCCCCATGCCCACGCGGCAGACGGCCTTCAGGCGATTGAGTTCCTCGATGCCGAACGCCTGCACCGCATTTCGAACGGTCGAAACGTCGACCTCTTCGCAGCGGCAGACCGCCGTGGTGCCGTCGATCTCGCCGATCCAGTGCGCCGGAAACGCGAAGGCACGTTCCAGCACCGCGCGAAATTCGCCGATCCGCGCGAGCTCGCGTTCGTGGGCCTGCGCCCGCGCGCGGTCGAACGGCAGGCCGCGATCCTCGCACAGCGCCATCGCCGCGCGCTCGCCCGCACGTTCCGCCGCATCGGCGCCGGCGATGCCGGCACCGTCGCCCGCCAGATAGATCCCCGCCTCGCTCGCGCGGCCGGCCGCGTCGCGCACCGGAAGCCAGCAGCGATCGCGCGCGTCGAATGCGAAGCGGCAGCCGGCGATGTCGGCAAGCTGCGTTTCCGGGCGCAGCCCCAGCCCGTAGCCGGCGCCGTCGCACGCGATTTCGCGACGACGTCCGCCCGCCTCGAACGACACGCCCGTGACTCGTTCGCTGCCCGCGAAGCGCAGCCGACCGATGCCGTGATGGATTGCGGTGCCCGCAAGCAGCAGTTCCGCGACGAAACGCGCACCGCGCAACACGACTGAAGGGAACGATGCGAGCCCCGCGACGAGCGCACTTTTCGCGCGCGCGGGTGCCGCATCGAGAACGGCCACGACCGTCGCGCCCGCTTTCATGTATTGCCACGCCACGAGATAGAGAAGCGGTCCGGTGCCCGCGAACACGACGCGCGTGCCGATCGCGCAGCCCTGCGCCTTGAGCGCGATCTGCGCGCCGCCGAGCGTGAAGACTCCCGGCAACGTCCAGCCGGGCACCGGCAGGACGCGGTCGGTGGCGCCGGTCGCGAGGATGGCGCCGTCGTGGACGATGCGCCGGCTGCACCCGTCGACGGCGATATCGGCATTTCCGCCGCGCAGATTCCACACGAGCGCGCGCGGCACGTAATCGATGCGGTCAGCGAGCGCGGCGAAATCCCGATGGAGGCGCTCGGCCTTTGCCGCTTCCGAACCGTAGAGATCGCGCGCCGAGCGCCCGTCGGGGACCGGCGGCTGACGATATATCTGGCCGCCACACGCATCCGCTTCGTCGACGACGACCGGTCGAAGGCCGGCCTCGACGAGCGTACGCGCCGCCCGGACGCCGGCGGGCCCCGCGCCCACGACCAGCGGCGGCGCGCGGCCGCTCACGAAGCGCCGCCGCGGCCGGTCCGCACGCGCATGCCGGCCGCAAGCCGCGTCGTGCAGGCCCGCACGCGCTCGCCCGATTCGAACGAAACCCAGCAATCCTGGCAGGCGCCCATCTGGCAGAAGCCGGCGCGCGGTTCGGCGGAGAATTCCGCGGAACGCAGGCGATCGCCGACACCCAATATCGCCGTGAGCAACGAATCGCCGTGCCGGCCCTCGCACGGCGCACCGTCGAGCACGAACGCCAC
>JAYRKO010000050.1:0-10313 GCA_041905745.1 Tagaea sp.
CTTGGCTCCGGCGGCCGAGATCTTGAGTTTCGCGAGAAGCGCCAGAAGGCGGCGCATGTCGGCGGGTTCCAGCGCCGCGAACGCTTCGTCGATCCAGCGCTCGTGCGTGGGCAGGATTTCCTCGAAAGTCCGCTGGCCGGCGGGCGTCAGTCGTACGCGCGCCGACCGCCGGTCGCCGGGCTGGGCAAGGCGCACGATGAGGCCGTCCTCGACGAGTCCGTCGACGAGTCCCGTGACGTTGCCGGCCGAAACCATCATGCGCTGCGAGAGCTCGCCCATCGTCAGCCCGTCGGAGCCGCCGCTTTGCTGGGCCCGCGCGAGCTGGGAGAGGACGTCGAAGCGCGGCAGCGTGATCTGGAACGTCTCGCGCAGGCCCGCCCGCACGCGCGCCTCGATGAGGTTCGCGCAAGTCAGCAGGCGCAGCCAGGAACGCAGCTGGAGATGTTCAGACTTCTCGTGGCCGAGCTCGCGATCCATCGCCTCAGACCTCGCCGCCGGCGATGGGGATCGCGGCGCCCGTGATGCCGGCGGCCGTGTCGGTGCACAGATAGGCGACCATTGCGGCGACTTCCTCAGGGCAGACCAGGCGGCCCATCGGATTGGCCGCGGCGAATGTCTCGATCACGCGTTCGGGCGCGGCGCGGGTCTTCGCGGCTACGGTCTGCGCTGCGTCCTGAAGCATCGGCGTGTCGGTGTAGCCCGGGCAAACGGCATTGACGGTCACGCCGGTCTTGGCCAGTTCCACGCCCAGCGAGCGCGTCAGCCCGACCAGTCCGTGCTTGGCGGCGGCATAGGCCGAGGCGTAGGCGTAGCCCTTGAGCCCGGCGGTCGAAGCGATGTTGACGACGCGCCCCCATCCGTCGGCGACCATTGCCGGAACCGCAAGCCGGCAGGCGGTAAAGGCCGAGGTCAGGTTCAGCGCGATCATGCGCGACCAGAGGTCGGCGTCGGTCCGCGCGACGGGGGCGGTCTCGGCCCCGCCGGCATTGTTCACGAGAATGTCAACATGCTGGGCGCCGGCGGCCGACGCGAATGCCTGGCCCAGCGCGATGGCGTCGGTCACGTCGCAGGCGAGCGCCTGCGCGTCGAGTTCGGCGGCAAGGGGTGCCAGCCTGTGGCGGTCGCGTGCAACCAGCGTCACCCGGGCGCCGGCGCCGGCCAGCGCGCGCGCGATCTCGGCGCCGATCCCGCGCGACGCGCCCGTTACCAGCGCATGCCGGCCGGCAAGGGACTTGGCCGCATGGCCTGCTTGATCGGAACGGGTCACGACGCCCCCTCGTTCGCAAGAATATTTTAAGTCTAAAATATCCTGCGAAGGCCGGCAAGCGCCGCGTCGACTATTTGTGGGTCGTGAAGTCCCGCGCCGGCACGATGGTTCGAGGCTGCCAAGTTGCCGCAACATTGGATGCGGTGCGCCCGGTCGCCGCGCCGTCGACGTCGACGACCGATACGAAGCGGATCTCGTTCGGGGGCGAAACCGCGAACGGCAGGATCAGGCGGTGCCAGCCTTCGATGCGCAAGCCCCCGGAGGCGCGCGCATGCCACGTATAGACCGGCACGCGCCGCGTGCGTGCGACGACGTAGACGGCGTGCGCGAGGAGAGGCCCGATGGACCTGCGCGCGCGGGCCATGTCGCCGACGGTTGCGCCTTCCCAGTCGTGACCGATGCACTCCGCAAGCCGCGATCCGATGATGCGGTAGCGCATGTCGTTCGTGCCGGGAACGGGATCGACGATCGACGCGCGGGTGACGGCGTTGCGAAATTCCTCGGTGCGGAAGTCGCTCCAGTCGGGCAGGGTGCGGCCTTCGCACAATGTCTGCCAATGCGCCAGGCAGTCGCGCAGGATCTGGACAGGCAGGCGGTCGGGCGCTGGCGCCCATGATACGACCGGCGGTTTGAGACGCGTGAACCGGGCGAGGCTCGCGGCGTCTTCGCGCGCCAGCGCGGCAAGCATTTCCTCGAATGCGCTCTCGAGGTCGTCGATGTGCATGCCCACCGTGCTTACTCCGATTGTATGTAAAATAGGACTACAATTTGCAATATTATAGCGGCTCCGCGACTCCGGAGAAAGTGAACGCGGCATCTTTGGACAGGTCGCCTGTCGGACTCCCCCGTGCCTATGTAGTTTGTCGCCATGCGATATCGCTTGGACCTTCGCGGACCGGCGCTGGTCGGCTAGACTTTCCCGCATGGCGATCCCGAAGCCCTTCGCAAGCCAGGTTCCCCAATCGCGCCGTCCGGCGGTGCCGGCTCCGGGGACGATGCCGTCGCCGGCGCAGCTGGCGATCCTCAAAGCCATCGAGCAGAAGGTGCTCTGGCTGTCGAGCTGGACGATCCACCACGCGAACAAGATCCGACCTTCGCGCGACGGGCTGAAGGTCGGTGGCCATCAGGCTTCGTCGGCATCGCTCGCCACCCTCATGACGGCGCTCTATTGT
The DNA here is from genome assembly GCA_041905745.1 of Tagaea sp. Classification (GTDB taxonomy): domain Bacteria; phylum Pseudomonadota; class Alphaproteobacteria; order CACIAM-22H2; family CACIAM-22H2; genus Tagaea. The sequence continues at coordinate 2,440 of JAYRKO010000050.1, forward strand.
TCTGTCCTGCGGCCGGAAGACCGCGTCGCGGTAAAGCCGCATGCATCGCCGATCTTCCATGCGATCCAATATCTGTTCGGCCGGCAGACGCGTGCGAATCTCGAAGGCTTCCGTGCGCTGGGTGGCGCGCAGAGCTACCCCTCGCGCACCAAGGACATCGACGACGTCGATTTTTCCACCGGATCTGTCGGACTGGGTGTGGCGGAGACGCTTTTCGCGTCGATCGCGCAGGATTACGTGCGCCTCAAGGGGCTCGCGGCACCGGGGTGGCCGGAAGGGCGCATGATCGCGCTCGTGGGCGACGCCGAATTCGATGAGGGCAACATCTTCGAGGCGATGCTCGAAGGCTGGAAACACGATGTCCGGAATCTCTGGTGGGTGATCGACTACAATCGCCAGAGCCTCGACAGCACGGTCTCCGACCATCTCTTCCAGCGGATCGTCGGCACGTTCGAATCGATCGGCTGGCGCGTGATCGTGTTGAAATACGGCAAGATGCTGGAAGCCGCGTTCGCGCGACCGGGCGGCGAGGCGCTGCGCCGCTGGATCGACGAATGCCCCAATTCGCTCTATTCGGCCCTGACCTACAAGGGGGGCGCCGCGTGGCGCGAGTACCTCTCCCGCGACCTCGGGGACGAGCCGGGCATCCGCGAACTGCTCGCGTCGATGAACGACGACGATGCGCTCCACCGGCTGATGACGAACCTCGCGGGGCACGACATGGAAAGCGTGCTCGAGGGGTATGCCGACGCCGCGTCGACCGACCGGCCTACGGTGATCGTCGCCTACACGATCAAGGGGCACGGCCTCGCCTTCGCCGGTCACAAGGACAACCATGCCGGTCTGATGAACGACGATCAGATCGACCAGCTGCGCCGCTCGATGGGAATCGCAGCGGGGCAGGAGTGGGAACGTCTGGCCGGGATCGAGGATCCGGGCGCCGTCGAGCGTTTCCTCGGCGCCGTTCCTTTCGCCCGTGTCTTCCCGCGGCGCCATCGGACCGAAGCCGTTGCCGTACCGGCCGCGTTCCCGCTGCCGGTTGCCGAGCGGCCGATCAGCACGCAGGACGGCTTCGGGCGGATCCTGTTCGATCTTGCGGGCAGCGACAGCGAACTCGCCGCGCGGATCGTGACGACCTCCCCCGACGTGACGGTGTCGACGAATCTCGGTGGCTGGGTCAACCGGCGGGGCATCTTTGATCGACACGACCGGACCGACACGTTCAAGGCCGAGAAGGTGGTCTCGGCCCAATCCTGGAACATGAGCCCGGCGGGCCAGCACGTCGAACTTGGCATCGCCGAGAACAATCTGTTCCTGATGCTCGGCGCGCTCGGCCTTGCCGGCGACCATTTCGGCGGTCGATTGCTGCCGATCGGCACGCTCTACGATCCGTTCATCAACCGCGGGCTCGATGCGCTGACCTATGCCTGCTACCAGGACTCGCGCTTCATCGTCGTCGCCACGCCGTCGGGTATCACGCTGGCGCCGGAAGGCGGTGCGCACCAGTCGGTCGGCACGCCGCTGGTGGGTATGGGAACGCCGGGGCTCCTGTATTTCGAGCCGGCCTTCGTCGACGAGCTTTCGCACGTATTGCGCTGGGCGTTCGGCCACATGCAGGCGCCGGACGGGAAGTCCTTCTATCTGCGCCTTTCGACGCGGCCGCTGGCGCAGCCGACGCGCGCCGGAAACGAATGGATCGAGGGATGCCTTGCCGGCGCCTACTGGCTTGTCGCACCGGCCGAGGGGGCAGAATTGGCGATTGCCTATACCGGGCCGGTCGTGCCTGAAGCGATTGCCGCGCATGCGCAGGCGCTGGACGAGGTACCGGGGGCGGGACTTCTCGCGGTTACATCGCCCGACCGGTTGCATGCCGAGTGGCGCGCGAGCGGCGCGCAAAGCCATGCGGCACGGCTTCTGTCGTGTCTGGCACCGGACGCGGCGCTTGTTTCCGTCATCGACGGCCATCCGGCCACGCTTTCGTGGCTTGGCGCGGTGCGCGGGCAGGGCATGCGCGCGCTGGGTGTCGAGGGATTCGGCCAGTCGGGCGACATTCCCGATCTTTATCGCGCGAAAGGGATCGACGCCGATGCGATCCTCGATGCCGTTGCGCGGACGCTTGTGGATCGCGCGCGGCGCAAATGAAAAGGGCCCCGCCGGCGTGCGGGGCCCTTCTGTTCTTGGCTCGGTGGTTTTGCCGACGTCGGTCCTTCGGTTGCCTTATCGGAAGAGTCCGAGCAGGACCGAAGGCTGCTGGTTGGCAATGGACAGCGACTGGATGCCGAGCTGCTGCTTGACCTGCAGAGCCTGCACCTGAGCCGCCGCCTTGCCAATGTCGGCGTCGACGATGGCACCGAGGCCGGTCGTCGTGGAATCCACGATCGCGTTGACGAAGTTCGACTGCAGCGTCAGCGAGCGGGTTTCCGAAGCGTTGGCGCCCAGCGACGTTGCAACCGCCTGCTGGAACGTCGTGAGGGAGGTGAGAGCCAGCGTCGCCTGCGAAGCCGACGCGACCGAAGACGCGCCGAAAGTCGTGAAGGCTGCGTTGACCGACGACTGCGAGCTCATGGTGAGCGTCGTCGCCGTGGTGTCGGCAAGGAACGTCTTGGCGGCCGAGGCGGCCGACAGGAGGTTGGTGCCGTTGTAGTTGGCCTGCGCGATGAAGTTCGAGATCTGCGTCGTCATCGCGTTGAAGTCGGCCGTGTAGATCGTGCGCTGGTTGGCCGAGATCGACCCGTCGGCCAGCTGCGTGATCTTGGCCTGCAGGTTGCCGATGAGATCGGAGATGCTCGTCAGTGCGGCCTGCGTAACGGAGCCGAGGCCGGCGCCGTTGGCAAGCGAACCCTGCACGGCGGTGTACGCCTGCAGATTGCCGCGGATACCCTGCGCAACCGAGAAGGTGGAGGCATCGTCCGCCGCGTCAGCGACGCGGTAGCCGGTCTGCACCTGCTTGGAAGAACTGTTGAGTGCCGTTTGGGTAATACGCAGCGACGACAATGCGAGCATTGCGCCCACATTGGTATTGACGGAATTAGCGCCCATTTTTGGTCCCCTTCTGGTCTGTATGGTTTCGACTTCTGTCGAACCTGGAGTTCATGTTGTTCAAATCGACGGATAAATCCGAAGATCAAAACCGGTCACGCCGGACCCATGAACTACCGAGCAATGTCATACTACCGGAAAAGATGCGGTTATGGCAAGGTGTTGATATTAAACGATTTAAATTTATATTTAATATATTATTTACTAAAATTAAAAATATATCGAAATCCCCTTACCGATCGACCAAGCCGAACCGCGATCAAAGCTGAAACTAGCGGAAAAGACCCGACAGGGCGCTCGTCTGGCTATTGGCGATCGCCAGACTCGACAAGGCCAGTTGCTGGCCTACGCCGCGGGCCGCCGATTGGGCGGATGCGGCACCGATATCGGCGTCGACCAAGGCACCGAGGCCGGTCGTGATCGCGTCGACCTTCGCGTTGTTCTGGTTCGACTGCTGCACGAGCGCGCGCGTCTCGGCCGCGTTCTGGCCGGACGACTGGTTCAGCGTGTCCTGGAAGGTCTGCAGGGCGCCGAGCGTCGCCAGCGCGCCCGCAGGGCTTGCCGTATTGATGGCGCCTTGGAACGTCGCAAGGCCGGTGCTGACCTGGCTCTGGCTCGACACGGTCAGCGAACCGCCGTTCGTGTCCGCCACGAAGCTGGTCGAGCCCGAAGCCGGCTGCAGCAGGTTCGTGCCGTTGTAGTTCGCCTGCTGGATCGTGGTCTGGAGTTGCGCGCTCAACGACTGCACGTCGGCCGAATAGATCGCGCGCTGCTGTGCGGAAATGGAACCGTCGGCGAGGCTGGTCAGCTTCTGCTGGAGCTGATTGGTAAGGTCGGACGCCTGGCTGATTGCCGATTGCGTGACCGCGCCGAGCCCGACGCCGTTGGCAAGCGAGCTCTGAACGGCGCCGAAGGACTGAAGGTCGCCGCGAATGCCTTGCGCGACGGCAAAGGTCGAGGCGTTGTCGGCCGCATCGGCGACGCGCAGCGCCGTCTGCAGCTGCTTCTGTGCGACCTGAAGACCGGCCTGCTGCGTGCGCGCCGACGAAAGCGCGCGCAACGAAGCGGCGTTCGTGTTGACCGAATTGCCGACCGAGCCTGCCATGCCGACATTCTACACCGGTCGATGCCGATGCGGGAGTCCGCCGAGGGCATACAATTGACGGGCATGAAACGAAACGGGGGCGGCCGTTGGGCCGCCCCCGTCCGAGGTGTTTCAGAAGCCTTGTCTTGCTTAGCGGAAGAGGCCGAGCAGGACCGAGGGCTGCTGGTTGGCGATCGACAGCGACTGGATGCCGAGCTGCTGGCGGACCTGCAGCGCCTGCACCGCGGCCGAAGCCTTGCCGATGTCGGCGTCGACGATGGCGCCGAGGCCGGTCGTCGTCGCGTCGACGATCGAGTTCACGAAGTTCGACTGGAGGTTCAGCGAGCGGGTTTCCGCCGCGTTGGCACCCAGCGAGGTCGCGACCGCCTGCTGGAACGTGTTGAGCGAGGTGAGCGCCAGCGTCGCCTGCGAGGCCGACGCGACCGAGGAGGCCGCGAAGGTCGTGAAGGCGGCGTTGACCGACGACTGCGAGGACATCGTCAGCGTGGTGGCGTTGGTGTCGGCGAGGAACGTCTTGGCGGCCGACGCGGCCGACAGGAGGTTCGTGCCGTTGTAGTTCGCCTGGCTGATGAAGTTCGAGATCTGCGTCGTCATCGCGTTGAAGTCGGCCGTGTAGATCGTGCGCTGGTTGGCCGAGATCGACCCGTCGGCCAGCTGCGTGATCTTGGCCTGCAGGTTGCCGATGAGGTCGGAGATGTTCGTGAGGGCCGACTGCGTGACCGAGCCGAGGCCGACGCCGTTGGCGAGCGAGCCCTGGACGGCCTGGTAGGCCTGGAGGTTGCCGCGGATGCCCTGCGCGACCGAGAAGGTCGAGGCATCGTCCGCCGCGTCGGCGACGCGGTAGCCGGTCTGCACCTGCTTGGAGGCGACGTTGAGCGCCGACTGCGTGGTGCGCAGCGACGCAAGGGCCACCATTGCGCCGACGTTGGTATTGATCGAATTCGAGCCCATAAGATGTTCCTTCCTATTCTAGGGTCAGATCCGGCCTTCTGCCGAACCACCGTCGCTTCCTCTTGGGACCAACGCCGGTAATCATCACCCTACACATGTGCGGCGGTCCGCGCAAGGTCTTTTTTAAAATTTTTGATATTTTTTCTGAAAATGCACCTTGTATTGACGAGATTATCTTGGGGGATGTCCTTCAATCGTATCAAGTAATTGATACGGCAGGAAATTTTCTAGATCCTACAAACGCGGTAAAGCGCAAAGCTGGCGACATCCGGGGGCAAACACCTATACTCCACACCGATGATTCGCCGCCCGATCGCCCTCTGTCTCGCCCTCCTGGCCGCCGGCCCGGCCCTCGCCCAGTCCCAGCGCGAAAGCCTGCCGATCCCGCGCTTCGTCACGCTGCGTTCGGAAGAGGTCAATCTGCGCGCGGGTCCCGGCGTGCGCTATCCGGTCGAGTGGGTTTTCGTGCGCCGGCAGATGCCCGTCGAGATCCTGCAGGAGTTCGAGAACTGGCGGCGCATCCGCGACGTCGACGGAACCGAAGGCTGGGTCCACCAGAGCATGCTGACCGGGCGGCGCGCGGCCGTCGTCACGGGACAGATGCGCGAACTGCGCCGCCGGCCCGAGACCGAAGCGCCCGTCGTCGCGAAAGTGGAGCCCGGCGTGATCGGCGCGCTGCTCGAATGCCGCGATGCGTGGTGCCGCATCGAGACCGGCGGCTTCCGCGGCTGGCTCGCGCGCGACCAGATCTGGGGCGTCTATCCCAACGAAACCGTGAAGTAGCCGCTCAGGCGAAATCCGCCGACAGGGCCGCGCGCGAAACGTCCGACAGGATCGCGAGATGGCCGTAGTTCGGATGGTCGAAGCCGAGCATCACGCGCTTGGACGGATCGCGGAACGCCGCGATCTGCGCGGCCGTCAGCGGAAAGCGCAGGAAATGCACGGCGGACGTCTTGCCGTCCTCCTTCGTGCGCTCGACGTCTTCCTCGGCGACGGCGGCGACGCGCGCGCCGTCGATCTCGAGGAAGGTGTGCTTCTCGATATGGCCGAGCTTCGCCAGCGTGTTCGCGCGCACGACCGGATCGGGGATCTCCAGCATCATCGTGGCGACGAGTTCGCTGCCCTGCGGGATCAGCGGATTGTACGCCGAAAGCTCGTCGGCGATCTGGGCCTCGCCGCCCTTCTCGATGAACAGCATCTCGTGAACCTGATGCCACATCGTCTGGTAGCTCTCGAAATAGAACGTCGCGATGGGGCCCACCTCGATGCGGCGCGGCTTCTTGGCCGCGACGATGGCCTCGCGCAGCGCCTTGCGTTCGCGCGCGTAATCCGCAAGCGGGAGGATGTCGGATCGTTCGATCCGGCGCTTGGTTGCGGTCGTCATCTCGGATCCCCTCAGGAAAGCCCGTAGGCCTTCGCGAACAGTTCGATCGGGTGGCTGGAATGGTCGATCGCCGGCAGGTCGCTCTCGCCCAGCCGCTCGATCCCCTGGACGATGTGCTCGCCCGCCAGCGGACATTCGGAGGCGAGATAGGTCTTCGCGTTCTTCGCCGCCGTGCGCGCGACGGGTTTGCCGACCTTCAGCGCCGTCTCGAAATTCTTTTTCATCACGCCCCACGAACCGCCGTGGCCCGAGCAGCGCTCGATGATCGCCACGTCGATCTTGGGGATGAGGCGCAGCATCTCAGCCGCCTTCGGCCCCATGTTCTGTGCGCGCGCATGGCAGGCGAAATGGACCGACACGCCGCCGTCGAGTTCGGCGAGGCCCGGTGCGAGCCCATGCTTCTTGTGGATGTCGACCACGTATTCGGACGCGTCGAACGTCGCCTTGGCGAGCTTGGCGACCAGCGGATCGTCGGGAACGATCAGCGGCCATTCGAACTTCAGCATCAGCGCGCAGGACGGGATCAGCGCCACGATGTCGTAGCCCTCGTCGATGAGCGGGCTCATCTCGGCCGCGACCGCGCGCGCGTTGGCGGCGACCTTCTCGATCTCGCCGTGCTCGAGTTGCGGCATGCCGCAGCATTTCGGGTAGACGACCTTCGACTCGACACCGTTCTTCGCGAGGACGGCGCGCATCGCCATGCCGATGCCGGGATTGTTGTAGTTGACGAAGCACGTCGCGTAGAGCGCGGCCTTGCGTTTGCCGTAGGCCGGCGCCTTGTCGTTGAGCGCAAGGGGTTCGCGCTTGGCGCGCACCGTGAAGGTGGGGCCGTGGAACTTCGGCAGCGCGGCTTCGGGATGGACGCCCGCGACCTTGTCGAGAAGCCCGCGCGTCAGGCCGTTCTTCGCGTCCGACGCCCAGTTCGCGAGCCCCGGTGCGAGTGCGGCCAGCTTGCCGTTGCGGTCGGTCTTGGTCAGTTCCTTCTCGGCGAAGGGGACCTTGCCTTTCTTCGCCTCGATCGCGCGGTAGCGCAGCATCAGGTGCGGGAAATCGAGATTGAACTCGTGCGGCGGCACGTAGGGGCACTTGGTCAGGAAGCACATGTCGCAAAGCGTGCAGGCGTCGACGACGCCCTTGAACGCCTCGGAGGGCACTTCCTCCAGCACCTCGCCCGGCGTGCCGTCGACGAGATCGAAAAGCTTGGGGAACGAGTCGCACAGGTTGAAGCAGCGCCGGCAGCCGTGACAGATGTCGAATACGCGGCGCAACTCGGCATCGAGCTTCGCCTCGTCCCAGAAATCGGGATTGGTCCAGTCGATCTTGTGGCGGGTGGGCGCTTCGAGGCTGCCTTCGCGCATGGCGACCTTCTCCGGCTCGTGCGATCGGAATTCAAAT
>JAYRKO010000653.1:0-1937 GCA_041905745.1 Tagaea sp.
CCGTGGCGCCCGACGACGCGCCGCAGACGGCGGGCGACTTCGTCGATCTTTCGCGCAGCTTCCCCATCGAGGCGCCCGCGCTCAAGGCGATCTTCGAGCAGCATCTGACCGAGATCGGCGTCGCGCGCACGGCCGACCTGCTGGGCCAGGGCCCGTCGCTGGGCCTGCCCGCGCACCGCGAGGCGGCCGCGCAATGGGTGTCGCTGCGCATCGGCTCGGCCGATCCGGCGCGCACGGTCATCGTGGGCGGCGCACAGAACGGCATCATGTTCGCGCTCGCCGCCCTCGCCCTGCCGGGTGACACGATTCTTGCCGAAGCTCTCTCGCACGCGAGCCTGCGCCCCGTGGCAACCATGTTGGGCGTGCGCGTGGCGGGCGTGGCCATCGATGGCGAAGGCATCGTGCCCGACGCGCTGGAGGCCGCCTGCCGCCGGTACGTGCCCAAGGCCGTCTTCCTTGCGCCGACGTTCCACAGCCCCACCGGCAGCCTGATGTCGTTCGCGCGACGCGAGACGGTCGTGGCGATCTGCCGGCGCTACGGCACGATGATCATCGAGGACGACACGAACGGCATGCTCGACGAGAAAAGCGTGCCGCTGACGGCGCTGGCGCCGGAATCCTGCATCTACCTGACCGCGTGCGCCGAAACGCTCGCGGGTTCTTTCCGGCTGGGCTACGTCCACGCGCCCGCCCCCGTGCTCGAACGCGCGACCGGCATCGCGGTCGCGACGATCGGCACGACCGCGCCGCTCGCCGCCGAGCTCGCCACGCGCATGATCCATTCCGGCGACGCGCTGCGCGCGGCGATCTGGAAGCGCGGCGTGGCGGAAGAACGCCGGCGCATGGCGCTCGACCTGTTTCCGGCGGAGCGCGCGTGTTCCCATCCCGGCGCGCCGCAGATCTGGCTGCGCCTCGACCGGCCGTGGTCGGGCGACGCCTACGCCGCCGCCGCCCGCCGGCGCGGCATCGGCGTGGCGCCGGCAAGCGTCTTCGCGGTCGACGCGCAGGCCCCGCATCCGGACGGCGTGCGCATCGGCCTGACGGCGCCCGAAGAGAACGTCGACGTGCCGCTCGCGCTGTCGACGCTGGCGGGACTGCTCGCCGAAGGCGGCGCGGAAGGTTTCGGCCTCAGGGTCGCCTGACGGTATGGGCGTGGTTGAGCGGGCCGTGCCCGCTGCCGAGGCCCGGCGCGGTCTCGATCGCGCGGCGCACGTATTCTCGCGCGCGCGCCACCGCGATTTCCAGATCCAGCCCCTGCGCCAGACCCGCGGCGATTGCCGAGGCCAGCGTGCAGCCCGTGCCGTGGGTCGAAGACGACGCGATGCGCGGGGATTCGAAATTGCGCAGGCCCGATTCGGTCGCCAGCACGTCCACGACCGTGTCGCCGTCCATGTGGCCGCCCTTCAGCAGCACCGCCTGGCAGCCGAGCGTCACCATCGTGCGCGCGGCGTGGCGCATCTCGTCGAGCGTGCGGATGCGCATGCCCGACAGCGCTTCGGCTTCGGGCAGGTTGGGCGTCAGCACGCGCGCGAGTACCAGCAGGCGGCGCTTGAGCGTGGCGACCGCCTCGGGCTGGAGAAGTGCGTGCCCGCCCTTGGCGTACATGACCGGGTCGACGACGAGCGGCACGCCGCGCGCGGCCGGCTCGGCCTCCAGCACGTCGGCGACCGCGTCGATGGTGGCCGCGTCGTGCAGCATGCCGGTCTTGATCGCGTCGGCGCCGATGTCGCGCAGGACGACCTGCATCTGGTGGGCGATGAAGCCCGGCGGCACCGGCATCACGCCGTGCACGCCCTTCGTGTCCTGCGCGGTCAGCGCGGTGATCGCGGTTGCGGCATAGGCGTCGAGCGCCGTCACGGTCTTGATGTCGGCCTGGATGCCGGCCCCGCCGCCCGAATCCGAACCCGCGACGATCAGCACGCGCCCGCGCATGGTCA
>JAYRKO010000654.1:0-1936 GCA_041905745.1 Tagaea sp.
CGCGCTGCTCGTCGCGGGTGCGGGGGCACGCACGCTCGGCCGTTGCCGCTTCGTGCCGCGGCGCGACGGCCGGCTTCTGGTGGTGCGCGAAGCGGCCGATCTGGCGCCGCCGGCAGCGCTCGTCGCCGGGCAATGGGTCGCATGGGACGCGCGCTTCGAAGCGCGCCTGAAGCGCCCGGCCGCCGGTCTGTGCGTGGGCGCGCTGGGCGAGGCCGGCTGGGGCCAATTGCCGCGTGCGGTGCGGGAGGCGGCGGCCCGGCGCCTTCCGCGCCCCGCAAGGCCGGTTTTGCCGGCATTCCGGGACCTTGACGGGGTGGCCCTCGTCCCCCACCTCTCATATGGACGGGAACGGTATCCACTTGATACCGTGGACATCCGTTTTCGTCCCCGGCATGCGCTTGCGGGCCCCGTTTTTCTCGGCCCCTGACGCGCGGCACCGGCGACCGGCACCCGACGCGAGGCAATTCCTTGAACAACTTCGGCAAAAACCTGGCCCTCTGGGTGATCATCGGCCTGCTGCTGATCGCGCTGTTCAACCTGTTCCAGGGTTCGAACCCGCGCGGCAACGCCGCCCAGATCCAGTATTCCGACTTCCTCAACATGGTCGACCGCCAGCAGGTGCGCGACGTGACGATCTCCGGCCCGCAGGTGCGCGGCCACATGCAGCCCGACGGGCGCAGCTTCGTCACCTACGCGCCCAACGATCCCACGCTGGTCGAGCGGCTGCAGAAGAACAGCGTGTCGTTCTCCGCCGCCCCGCTGGAAGAGCCGATGCATCCGCTCCTCCAGATCCTCGTCTCGTGGGCGCCGTTCCTCGTGATGATCGGCCTGTGGGTCTTCTTCATGCGCCAGATGCAGGGCGGCGGCGGAAGGGCGATGGGCTTCGGCAAGTCGAAGGCGCGCCTGCTGACCGAGAAGGTCGGCCGCGTCACGTTCGACGACGTCGCGGGCATCGACGAGGCGAAGGGCGAACTGGAAGAGATCGTCGAATTCCTGCGCGACCCGCAGAAGTTCCAGCGCCTCGGCGGCAAGATCCCCAAGGGCGTGCTGCTCGTCGGCCCGCCGGGCACCGGCAAGACGCTGCTCGCGCGCGCGATCGCGGGCGAGGCCAACGTGCCGTTCTTCACGATCTCGGGCTCCGACTTCGTCGAGATGTTCGTGGGCGTGGGCGCCAGCCGCGTGCGCGACATGTTCGAGCAGGGCAAGAAGAACGCGCCGTGCCTCATCTTCATCGACGAAATCGACGCGGTCGGCCGCCATCGCGGCGCTGGCCTCGGCGGCGGCAACGACGAACGCGAGCAGACGCTGAACCAGCTCCTCGTCGAAATGGACGGTTTCGAGGCGAACGAGGGCGTCATCCTCATCGCCGCCACGAACCGCCCCGACGTGCTCGATCCCGCCCTGCTGCGTCCCGGCCGCTTCGACCGCCAGGTCGTGGTGCCCAACCCCGACGTGCTGGGCCGCGAGAAGATCCTGAAGGTCCATCTGCGCAAGGTGCCGCTGGCACCCGACGTCGAGCCCAAGGTCATCGCGCGCGGCACCCCCGGCTTCTCGGGCGCCGATCTCGCCAACCTCGTCAACGAAGCGGCCTTGCTGGCCGCGCGTCGCGGCAAGCGCATGGTGACGATGGCCGAGATGGAGGACGCGAAGGACAAGGTCATGATGGGCGCCGAGCGGCGCTCGATGGTCATGTCCGAAAAGGAAAAGGAGATGACCGCCTACCACGAGGCGGGCCATGCGCTGCTCTCGCTGTGGGTGGACGGCAACGATCCGCTACACAAGGTCACGATCATCCCGCGCGGCCGGGCTCTGGGCGTCACGATGAACCTGCCCGAGCGCGACAAGCTCTCGATCTCCAAGCGCGAGATGGAAGCGCGCCTCGTGATGATGTACGGCGGCCGCGTGGCCGAGGAGATCATCTACGGTCCCGAGAACG
>JAYRKO010000655.1:0-1931 GCA_041905745.1 Tagaea sp.
CGCCGCGGGGCGCGCCTGATGCTTCTCCAGATCCACGAGCCCGGCGAAACGCCGCTGCCGCACGAGAACGAGAAGGGCCTCGCGGTCGGCATCGATCTCGGCACCACCAATTCCGTCGTCGCGATCTCGCGCGAGCAGAAGGTCGAGGTCGTGCGCGACGTGCGCGGCTCGGGCCTCGTTCCCTCGGTCGTCGCCTATCCGGAAGAAGGCGGGCCGCTGGTGGGCGAGATCGCGCGCCGGCAGATCCTCGACCGGCCCGAGATCGTCGTTTCGTCGATCAAGCGCCTGATGGGGCGCGGCGTCGACGAGTTGAAGACGCTGGGCACGAGGCTTCCATACGAACTCGGGCCCCCGGCCGAGGGCGGCATGGCGCGCCTCAAGATCGGCGAACGGCTGCTGACGCCGGTCGAGATCAGCGCCGACATCCTGCGTGCGGTCAAGGAGCGCGCGGAACTGGCGCTGGGCCGCAACGTCGACCGCGCTGTCGTAACCGTGCCCGCCTATTTCGACGATGCGGCGCGCACCGCCACGCGCGACGCCGCGCGCATCGCCGGGCTCGAAGTGCTGCGTCTCGTGGCGGAGCCGACGGCCGCCGCACTCGCCTACGGGCTCGACAGCAAGTCCGAAGGGCTCTACGCGGTCTACGACCTGGGCGGCGGCACGTTCGATTTCTCGCTGTTGCGGCTCGAAAAGGGCGTCTTCCAGGTTCTCGCCACCGGGGGCGATGCCGCACTGGGCGGCGACGATTTCGACCAGGCGGTCGCGCAGCGTTTCCTTGCTGAGCGCGGCGGCGAGGTGACGCGCGAGGAAACCAAGCAGGCGCTGGCCGCCGCACGCCTCGCCAAGGAATGCCTGTCCGACAAGGACGAATGGGACGGCGCGCTGATGCTCGATTCGGGCGACAGCGACCACACGCTCGACCGCGCGACGCTGGAAAGACTGATCGAGCCGTTCGTCGCGCGCACGATCGCGATCTGCGCGGGCGTGCTGGAGGATGCGGGCGTCGAAGCGAAGGATCTGGGCGGCATCGTGCTCGTCGGCGGTTCGACGCGCGTGCCGCTGGTGCGCGCGCGCGTGGCGGCCTTCTTCGGCCGGCCGCCGCTCGCCGACATCGACCCGGACGAGGTCGTGGCGGTGGGTGCGGCCCTGCAGGCCGAGGCGTTGACCGCCGGTTCCGACACGCTGCTCCTGGACGTGCTGCCGCTGTCGCTGGGCCTGGAGACGATGGGCGGCATCGTCGAGAAGGTCGTCGAGCGCAACACGCCCATCCCCGTGGCGCGCGCGCAGGAATTCACGACCTATCAGGACGGGCAGGACGCGATGGCGATCCACGTCGTGCAGGGCGAGCGCGAGATGGTCGACCAGTGCCGCTCGCTCGCGCGCTTCGTGCTCGACGGCATTCCGCCGATGGTGGCGGGGGCCGCGCGCATCCGCGTGACGTTCTCGGTCGACGCCGACGGGCTGCTCTCCGTCGCCGCGCGCGAGGCGACGACGGGGCGCGAGGCGCGCGTCGAGGTGAAGCCGTCCTACGGCCTCACCGAGGACGAGATGGCCGCGATGCTGCGCGCGTCGATCGACAATGCGGCCGACGACATGGAACGCCGTCTGCTGACCGAGGCGCGCGTGGAGGCGCGTCGCGCCATCAACGCGCTGCAGGCGGCACTCGCCGTCGATGCCGACCTGCTGTCGGCCGACGAGCGTACGACGATCGACGCGTCGGTCGAGGCGGTCGAACGCGCCATTTCGGGAAGCGAGCGCCATGCGATCCAGGGTGCCGCCGAGGAACTGGAGCACCGCACGAAGACTTTCGCCGAAAGGCGCATGGACCGCGGCATCCGCAAGGCGCTTGCGGGCCGCAACGTCGCCGAAATCGGCGGCTGAGACGAAACGAAGGACGAAAAGAGAGAACGAGATGCCGAAGATCACTTTCC
>JAYRKO010000656.1:0-1930 GCA_041905745.1 Tagaea sp.
TCCCGCTGGTAGATCGCCACACCCCGGTCGGCGACCAGCCGGTAGCGTTCGAGGACCGATTCCAGCTCGTCGGGCTTGACGCCGTAGCCGACGGGACGGCCGGTGATCTCTTTCTTCAGAATCTCGACGAGCCGCGTGCCGACGAGGCGGTAGACGAAGCGCGGCGGTTCCTTGCGGACGTCGACCATCGAGACGTACGGCATGAGCGCCGCGACATCGATCGGATCGAAATCGGCGCGCGCGGGATATCGTTTGCCGCCGCGGATGCGGGCCCAGTAGCCGAAAAGCTCGTGAAGCTTCGGGTCTGCGCCGGGCGGCGGCGGCGCCCCGTCATCGAGGATCTGATACGGCATCGCGCTTCAGCTGGCGTCCTGCAGGACGCCGGTCCCCTGCCCTAGCGCGATGTCTTCCGTCCCGAAGATCGGTTCGCGGACGATCTCCGCGTGCGCGGTATCCATGGTCATCGTTTCGCCGGTCGTTCCCAACGAGGTTCCGTCCGGCACGTAGCCGCAGAACAGCATGTCGATCTTCGTGCCGTCGGATGACAGCGGCATCATCGTCCAGCAGAAGCGCAGGAACTCCCGGAAGCGGACGTAGAAGAGCTGGCCGCGGACCGCCGTGACGTCACGCCGGTCGACTGCCGTCCTGAAAATCGAAGCCATCGCTTCGGCCCGATCGCCGTAATTCTCGAAGTTCACGATGCGGCCCGTGAAGTCGCGGCCGAGGAAATTCACGATGCCCGTGCCAATGAGCCGATAACGGAATGACAAAGGGTCGTGGCCGACATCCATCAGGAAGATCCAAGGCAGTAGCGCCGGGATTTCGGTCGGATCGATCGCCTGGCGCGACGGCAGCCGGTCGCCGTCGAACTTGCTCCGCCAATAGCGGTGCAATGCGACGAGCGTCGGATCGGTGATGAGTCTGTTTGTCGCCACGCCTGCTTCCCCGGCGGATGAAAGGGTCGTGTCCGATTGGGGGCGTACGAGTGTATTGCCGGCCCGGCGGGCGAAAATCAATTCGCGAATTTGCGGCCCAAGGCACCGGCGTGCCGGCAGGCGATAAATATTTGATGTATCTTATGTAATTCGTACCGCCGCCGTTTCCGACGGCGGTACGAACCGGCATTTCAGCGCTTGACGATGATCGCTTCGAGGTAGGCCGAAGGGGTCACCATGGTGGCATCGCCCGACTTGTTGAAACGCCCGATCAGCGCCTCGAGGTCGGATTGGAGGGCCGCCTGCCCCGCGGCGTCGAGCGCCTCGAAGGCCTTGAGCGTCGGGCCGTAGGTCCGGCGAAACAGGTCGATCCAGTCCGCCGGGGTGCGATGGCGAAACGTGAACGTTCGCGTTTCGGCGGCGACCGATGCGGCCCCCTTGCCGAACCATTGGCGCAGGTTGTCGATTACGCCCCAGCGCGAAGGCGACTGCACGCCCGGCGGCGGGGCGACGTGCGAACCGACTGTCTTGAAGAGGCTGCCGACGAAGCCGTCCGGCGTCCAGTTCGCCAGACCGATCTTGCCGCCACTGCGGACCACGCGCAGCAGCTCGCTGGCGGCGCGTTCCTGATCGGGCGCGAACATCACGCCGAACGTCGAAACGACGTAATCGAAGCTGTTGTCCGCGAACGGAAGCGCCTCGGCGTCCGCATGCTGGAACGTCACGGACAGACGCTCGGCATTGGCGCGCTCGCGTGCGCGGTCGAGAAGCTCGGGCACGTAGTCGGTCGAAGTCACATCGCACCAGCGACGGGCAGCCGCAAGCGTCACGTTCCCATTGCCGGCGGCCACATCGAGGACGCGTGCGCCCGAGCGGAGATCGAGCGCCTCGCAGAGGGATTCGCCAACGATCTGCAGCGTGGTTCCGACGGCCGAATAGTCGCCCGACGACCACATCTTCTGCTGCTTCGCCTTGATCGCCTGGAACGGCGCGGC
>JAYRKO010000657.1:0-1928 GCA_041905745.1 Tagaea sp.
GCAACTTTTCCTTGCCGATCTGCCACAGCCGGGCAAGGCCGTGCGGCTCGACGATGAGGAAGAACACGATCAGCGAGCCGAACGTCATCAGTTCGAGATGCGCCACCGTCGACGTCGCCAGCGGCGCGCCCAGCGCGGTCGGTCCGGCATTGAGCAGGATGGGCAGCAGCACGATGAAGGCGGCCCCCAGGAACGAACCCAGGATCGAGCCCAGCCCGCCGATGATGATCATGAACAGGATCTGGAACGAGCGGTTGATGTCGAAGGCCAGCGCCTCGACCGAGCTCGTGTAGATGAACGCCCACAGCGCCCCGGCCACGCCGCAATAGAACGACGAGACCGCGAAGGCGAGGAGCTTGGTGTGCAGCGGGCGGATGCCGATGATCTCGGCCGCGATGTCCATGTCGCGGATGGCCATCCACGCGCGCCCGATGCGCCCGCGCACGAGGTTCTTGGCGACGAGTGCGAGCAGCGCCACGAAGGTAAGGCAGAAGAGATACTTGGCGTGCGGCGTCGCCTCGATCCCGGTCACGTAGAAGCCGAAGACCGAGCGGGGCGGGGCAGAGATGACGCCCGAGGGCGAGTAGTTCACGAACCACGGCACCTTCGTGAACAGCCAGATCAGGAAGAACTGCGCGGCGAGCGTGGCGACGGCCAGATAGAAACCCTTGATGCGCAGGCTCGGCACGCCGAAGGCCACGCCCACCGTCGCCGTGACGCCGCCCGCCAGCAGGAAGACGAACACGATGTTGATCTCGGGAAACGCGGTCGCGATCTTGTAGGCCGCGAAGGCGCCGCACGCCATGAAGCCGCCGGTCCCGAGGCTGAGCTGCCCGCAATAGCCCGTCAGGATGTTGAGCCCGAGGGCCGCGACCGAGAATACGAGGAACGGGATCAGGATCGTCGACAGGAAATAGTCGGAAGCGACGGCCGGGGCGCCGACGAAGGCGATCGCGAGGATCAGCGCCAGCGCGATCCGGTCCTGCAGGATCGGGAAGATCGCCTGATCGGCGGAATAGCTCGTCTTGAACTGGCCGGATTCGCGGTAGATCACGGTCGTCAGACCCTTTCGATGATGCGTTCGCCGAACAGGCCCTGCGGGCGGAACATCAGGAAGACCAGCGCCAGGATGTAGGCGAACCAGTCCTCGATGCCGCCGCCGATCTTCTCCGCCCAGAAGACCTCCGCGACCTTCTCGCCCACACCGATGATGAGGCCGCCCACGATGGCGCCGGGGATCGAGGTGAAGCCGCCGAGGATCAGCACGGGCAGCGCCTTCAGCGCCACCAGCGCCAGCGAGAACTGCACGCCCAGCTTCGAGCCCCACATGATGCCGGCGACCAGCGCCACGATGCCCGCGACAGACCAGACGATGACCCAGATCGTCTGCAAGGGGATGCCGACCGACTGCGCGGCCTGATGGTCGTCGGCGACGGCGCGCAGCGCGCGCCCGATGCGCGTCGACTGGAAGAAGAAGGCGAGCGTGGCCACGAGCGTGCCCGCGACGAGCGCGGCGACGATGTCGAACGTGTTGACCAGCACGCCGCCGATCTCGATCGGGTCCTTCGGGATGCCGACGTCGAGCCGCTTCACGTCCTCGCCCCACAGCATCTGGAAGAAGCCGTCGATGAAGAACGTCACGCCGATCGTCGCCATGAACAGGATGATGGGCGCCTGATTGACGAGCGGGCGCAGGACGATCCGCTCGATCGCGAAGGCCAGCGCGATCATCAGGCCCAGTGCGAGCAGCAGCGCCAGCCACAGCGGTGCCCCCAGTTCGCCGAAGCCCACGAACGAGAGCGCGGCACTCAGGACCATCGCGCCCTGCGCGAAATTGAACACGCCCGAGGCCTTGAAGATCAGCACGAAGCCCAGCGCCACGAGGCTGTACATGACGCCCGTGAGGACGCCGCCGACCACGACTTCGA
>JAYRKO010000658.1:0-1927 GCA_041905745.1 Tagaea sp.
CGAAAAGCTCATCCCGCTGATGATCGCGCGGGCGGCGGCCGGCGAACGGCTGCCCGTCTACGGCGCGGGCCGCAACGTGCGCGATTGGCTGCATGTCGACGACCATGCCGCCGGCCTCTGGCTGGCGTTGACCCGCGGCCGGCCGGGCGAAACCTACGCGTTCGGCGGCGGAGCCGAGCGCACGAATCTCGAAGTCGTCCATGCGATCTGCGAACGGCTCGACGCGAAGCTCGGCGGCGGCCCGCGCCGCGCGCTGGTCGAATTCGTGGCCGATCGCCCGGGCCACGATTTCCGCTACGCGATCGATGCCGCGAAGGCGCAGGCGGCACTCGGCTGGACGCCGGCGCACGATTTCGCGCGCGGCCTTGCCGAGACGGTCGATTGGTATCTCGACAATCGCGACTGGGTCGAAGCGATCCGCAACCGGCGCTACGCGCTGGGCCGGCTCGGCACGGGCTGAGGGCGGGCGATGCCGCTCGCTCTCGTCTTCGGGGCCAACGGGCAGGTCGGGCGCGCGCTTGCGCTGGCGTCCCCCGCCGCCGGCTGGCAGGTTCGCGCGCTGGGCCATGCCGACGTCGACATCTGCGATGTGGCCGCCGTTGCGGCTGCGGCGGCGGTCGGCGCGCCCGATGCGATCGTGAACGCGGCTGCGTTTACGGCGGTCGACCGGGCCGAGACCGACGAGGCGCACGCCATGCGCGTCAACGCCGAAGCGCCCGGCGCCATCGGCGCCGTCGCCGCCGCTGCCGGCGTTCCGTTCGTCCATCTCTCGACCGATTACGTCTTCGACGGCGCCTCGCGCACGCCCTACAAGGAGGCCGACCCCGTCGCGCCCCTCAATGCCTACGGCCGTTCGAAGCGCGCGGGCGAAATCGCGGCCTACAAGGCCGGCGGGTGCTGCGTGATTTTGCGGACGTCGTGGGTTTTCGCGCCGTGGGGCAACAATTTCGTGCGCACGATGCTGCGTCTCGCGCGCGAGCGGCCCGAACTTCGGGTCGTCGACGACCAGCGCGGCGCGCCGACGTCGGCCGAGGACATCGCAACGACGATCTTCCGGATCCTCGATCGTCTGCGCGAGGGCGACACCGCGGGACGGACCGGCCTGTTCCATTATCAGGGGCGCCCGCCGACGACATGGGCGGGCTTCGCCGACGCGATCCTCGACGAGGCTGCGGCGTTGGGCCATCCGCGGCCGCCCGTCGTGCGTATCGCGACCGCCGACTATCCGACGCCCGCCGCGCGGCCGGCCAACGGGATTCTCGATTGCGCGCGCATCTCGCGCGATTTCGACGTGACGCCGCCCGACTGGCGGCCGGCGATGGCGCGCGCCGTGCGCGGCCTTCTCGCGGCGCCCTAGGCGGGCCGGTACTCGGGGACGAGTTCGCGCATCGCCGCGAGGGCGGCCTCGGCGTCGCCCGCACGCGCAAGGGCCTCGAGTGCGGCGATCGCCGCGCGCAATGCGGCCGCATCGGCCGGGCGCGAGCGCGCGATCTTGATCCCGGCGATCTCGGTGGGTGTGGCCTGCTCTTCGGCGTGGAAAAGCTCTTCGAACAGCTTTTCGCCGGGCCGAAGGCCGGTGTACTCGATCTTGATGTCCATATCGGGCCGCTTGCCGGCGAGCCGGATCATGCGCCGCGCCATGTCCTGGATGCGGACCGGCTCGCCCATCTCGAGAACGAGGATGCCGCCGCGCGCGTCGTCGTGCGCGGCCATCGCGAGCACGCTTGCCTGCAGGACGAGCTCGACCGCCTCGCGAATGGTCATGAAATAGCGTTCGATATCCGGATGCGTGATCGTCAACGGACCGCCAGCCGCGAGCTGGCGCTGGAACAGCGGCACGACCGAACCGGACGAGCCAAGCACGTTGCCGAAGCGCACCGTCACGAACCGCGTGCCGCCCGCCGCGGCGTCGAGCGTCTGGCACAGC
>JAYRKO010000659.1:0-1925 GCA_041905745.1 Tagaea sp.
GCGCTACGGCGAAGCGGGCTTCGTGCGGCGCGACGGCCCGGCCGAAGTGTGGCGCTACAAGGCGCCCGAATGTTTCCTCGAACTTTTCATCTATCGCGAACGCGACGGCAGCCAGCGCGTGACGCATGTCGACGCGCGCAATTTCGCCGGCAAGGCGCTGCCCGTCGAACCGTGCCTCGCGCGCTTCGAGGCGGAGCGGCGCGGCTAGATCACGCGTCGGGTGCGGCCGTCTTCGGCTTGAAGGCGCAGAATTCGGCAACGATGCAGCGCCAGCATTCGGGCTTGCGCGCCTTGCACACGTAGCGGCCATGCAGGATGAGCCAGTGGTGCGCGTGGCGGCGGAAATCGTCGGGCGTGGATTTCAGCAGCCCGTCCTCGACCTCGCGCGGCGTCTTGCCCTTCGCAAGCCCCGTGCGGTTGCCCACGCGGAAGATGTGCGTGTCGACCGCGATGGTGGGCTCGCCGAACGCGACGTTGAGCACGACGTTGGCGGTCTTGCGGCCCACGCCGGGCAGTTCCTCCAGCTTCTCGCGCACGCGCGGGATGTCGCCGCCGTAATCGCGCACGAGGATATCGGAAAGCGCGATGACGTTCTTCGCCTTGGTATTGAAGAGCCCGATCGTCTTCACGTGGGCGCGCAGCCTTTCGAGACCCAGCGCCAACATCTCGCCGGGCGTCTTCACGGACGCGAACAGCGCGCGCGTCGCCTTGTTGACGCCCACATCGGTCGCCTGCGCGGACAGCACGACCGCGACGAGCAGCTGGTAGGGATTGCCCCATTCCAGCTCCGATTTCGGTTCCGGGTTCGCCTTCGCGAGCCGGGAATAGAATTCGCGCACGTGCTCTTTTTTCATGCTCTTGCGGGATAGGCCGTCGCGGCCGACCGGTCAAGCTGGACGCGGGCGCAAGAAGCCCTATCATCGGCTCCGTGGACGCGCCCCCCGCCCCGCTCTTCGACCTGACGATCAATCCGCACCGCTCGCTGCCCCCGCGCGGCTTCGCGATCGTGATGGGCGTGCTGTGCGCGGCGAGTTTCGTGGCGGGCTGCCTGTTCGTGGCGCTGGGTGCGTGGCCCGTCGTGGGCTTCCTCGGGATCGACATCCTGCTGGTGTGGATCGCGTTTCGCGTCAGCTACGCGCGCGCGGCGGCGAGCGAACGGCTGACGCTGCATGCCGACCGGTTCGAGATCGTGCGCACCGACCGCACGGGCCGGGTCGAGCGGCGCACGCTCGAACCCTATTGGCTGCGCGTGCGCGTCGAGCAGCGGGGGGCGGGCGCGCCCGTCGTCAGCCTCGCCAGCCACGGCCGCGCGACGGCGGTCGGGCACTTCCTCGGGCCGACGGAGCGGCTGGAACTCGCGCGCGCGATCGAAGAAGCCTTGTTCCGCTGGCGTCAGAGCCCCAGCACGTCGCGCATCGAATAGAGGCCGGGCGCCTTGCCCTGCGCCCACAGCGCGGCGCGCACCGCACCCTTCGCATAGACCTGCCGGCCCTGCGCCTTGTGCGCGATTTCCAGCCGCTCGCCGTCGCCCATGAACATGACGGTGTGCTCGCCGATCTCCGAGCCGCCGCGCGCGACCGAGAAGCCGATGGGCCCGGCGGGCCGCGCGCCGGTGTGTCCGTCGCGCGCGCGGATCGTATCCTTCGCGAAATCGAGCCCGCGGCCCTTGGCGGCGGCACGCCCCAGTGACAGCGCCGTGCCCGAGGGCGCGTCGACCTTGTGCTTGTGGTGTGCCTCGAAGATCTCGATGTCGTAGTCCGCCCCCAGCCGGCGCGCGGCGTCTTCCACCAGCGCGAAGGCGAGATTGACGCCGAGCGAGAAGTTGGTCGCCTGCACGATGGCCGTCGACTTCGCGGCCGCGTCGATCTTCTTCTGGTCCTCGGCGGTGATGCCGGTCGTGCCGACGACGAGCACCTTGCGCTTCG
>JAYRKO010000660.1:0-1924 GCA_041905745.1 Tagaea sp.
TCACGAAGCCCGTCCTCATCGGCGAGATCCAGGCCGACGGCCAGATCAACACCGTGTGGCAGACCTCGGGCCTCGTGGTCGGCGACGAATGGTCCGACTATCTCGAAGGCTCGAAGGACCTGATCTCCGACTGGCGCAAGCCGATGTCGTGCGGCAACTTCAACATCAAGAGCGGCAAGTGCGGCGGCAAGGCCTGATCGCCAGCACCCGGTAGCCGAACGAACGGAGCGGCCGGATGCCTTCCCCTTCGAGGGGGCATCCGGCCGACCCACCGAGTTGAAAAGACTTCTCCCCACGCTTCTCGCCCCGCTTCTCGTCCTCGCCGCGCTGGTTCTGGCGCCGGCGCACGGCGCCTTCGCGCAGTCGATCGACGAGACGCTTGCGAAATTCGCGACCGACCGCTTTCCCGACACCGCGCGCGGCGTCGAGGAGATCGCGCGCAGCGGCCATCCGACCGCGCTCGACATCGTCGAGGCGCTGGGCGACAACCGCCTCGCCTACAGCCAGGCCGACCGCAGGGTCTACGTGATCGGCAAGGACGACAAGGTCCGCGCCGCCGAGACCGGCGAGGTCGTCGCCGACATCGCCCCCAACCAGCTGCGCCGCGTGCGCATCAACAATCCCGTGCGCCAGTCGATCGCGGCGGCACTGGGTGCGCTGCGCCTCGGTTCGGCCGATCCCGCGCAGCGTCGAGCCGCCGCCGAAGCCATCATGCAGGCGCGCGACCCCGATCAGGCGCCCGCACTCGAAGCCGCACTCGGTCGCGAGCGCGATCCGCGCGTGACGACCGCGATTTCGCAGGCGCTTGCCGCCCTGCGCATCGTCGACGCCAAGCAGCCCGAATCGGTCCGTCTCGCCGCCATCGACACGCTGGCCGAACGCGCCGACCGCGAGGCGCTGGTCCTGCTGCGCGCCGTCCCCGCCGACGCGCCCGCCGCCATCCGCCAGCGCGCCGACCGGGCCGCCGCCGGCGTCGAACGCCGACTCTCCATCCTCGGCGGCGTGCAGAACGTGTTCTTCGGCCTGTCGCTGGGTTCGGTGCTGCTGCTGGCGGCCATCGGGCTCGCCATCACCTTCGGCGTGATGGGCATCATCAACATGGCGCACGGCGAAATGGTGATGCTGGGCGCCTACACGACCTTCGCCGTGCAGGAAGCGCTGCGCGCCTACGCGCCAGGCCTGTTCGACTGGTCGCTCCTGTTCGCGTTGCCGCTCGCCTTCCTCGTATCGGGCGGCGTGGGGATCGCCATCGAACGCACGGTCATCCGTTTCCTCTACGGCCGCCCACTCGAAACGCTGCTCGCGACGTGGGGCGTTTCCCTCGCCCTCCAGCAGGCCGTGCGCACGCTCTTCGGCTCGTCCAACCGCGAAGTCGGCAACCCGGCCTTCATGACCGGTTCGTTCGACCTTTTCGGCATCGCGCTGACGTGGAGCCGGCTGTGGATCGTGGTGTTCACGGCCGCCGTCTTCGCCTTCCTGCTCTTCGTCATCCGCTACACGGACTACGGCCTGCGCATGCGCGCGGTCGTCCAGAACCGCGCGATGGCGGGCTCGGTCGGCATCCGCACGAACTGGATCGACGCGCTGACCTTCGGGCTGGGCTCGGGCATCGCGGGGATCGCGGGCGTGGCGCTCTCGCAGATCGACAACGTGTCGCCCAATCTGGGGCAGGGCTACATCATCGACAGCTTCATGGTCGTCGTGTTCGGCGGCGTCGGCAGCCTGTGGGGCACGCTCGTCGCCGCGTTGACGCTGGGCATCGCCAACAAGCTGCTCGAGCCGCTCGCCGGCGCCGTGCTCGGCAAGATCCTGATCCTCGTCTTCATCATCCTCTTCATCCAGAAGCGCCCGCGCGGCCTGTTCGCGCAGAAGGGCCGGACGGCGGAATCGTGATCGTCCAGCGCCTCGCCGGCCGTCTCGGCCT
>JAYRKO010000661.1:0-1923 GCA_041905745.1 Tagaea sp.
GCGGCGCGTCTTCGTCCGAGGCGCCCAAAAAGTCCCCAACCTGACCGAGCGGATCGTCCTCGGGGATCGTCTCGGCATCGTCGATGCCGTGCGCCTCGATCTCGACCTGGCTCAGGATGCCCTTGGCAGCCAGCAGCCGTTCGAGATTGCCGAGCCGGTCGCGCAGCCGGTTGAGCTCGGAGGCCAGCGCCAGCATCGCCCGGTCGCCGCCGCTCGCCGGCGCCACGGGCCGGCGCGAGCGCGCCTCGCCGGCATCGTTCCACACTTCCTGCAAGACGATGAGGCCGCCGCGCAGCACGAAGCGGTCGACAAAGCGCACGCCGTCGAACGGCGCGCCGTCTTCCCAGGCGCCCGACAGCGTGCCGGTCGCGAAGACGATCTCGTCGCCGTCCATCTCGATGCGGTCGAACTTCTCGAAGCGCTTGGTGAGCGTGCGGTAGCGCTGGCCCACGAAGCGCACGATGTCGTCGAGCGAGGATGTCGCCGTGCCGCCGGGAAACACGAAGCGCGCGTGCTTGGACACGTGCGGTCGCGCCGCCTCGACGTCGCCCGCCTCCATCGCGTCGAGGAACGAGCGGATGCGCGCAATGGCGGGATGCGGCGGCAGGTCGGTCATCGGTCTCCCTCAGCTCGCATAGTCGAGCGCGGCGGAATCGAGCTTCAGTCCGCGCCCCGGCCGCCGGCCGGTCGGCGCGCCGCCGGACCACACGCAATCGCCGTTGACGAACACGCGCTCGATGCCCGCGGCCGGCCGCATCGGGTGCTCGAACGTCGCGCGGTCGGCGACGAGTGCCGCATCGAACGTCGCGATGTCGGCCCAGTTGCCCTTGGCGAGCGTGCCGCGGCGCGCAAGCCCGAAGCGCTTCGCGGGCAACGAGGTCATCTTGCGCACCGCTTCTTCCAGCGGGAAAAGCTTCAGGTCGCGCGAATAGTGGCCCAGCACGCGCGGGAACGTGCCCCACAGGCGCGGATGCGGATGCGTGTCGTGCGGCAGCCCGTCGGAACCGATCATCGCTTCGGGCCACGCCAGAACGCGGCGCACGTCGGCCTCGTCCATCATGAAATAGATGGCGCCCGCCGGCTGCAGCTTGGCGGCCATCGCGTGGATGTCGAGCCCGTGCTCGGCCGCAAGCTCGGTCAGATCGCGCCCGCCCACGCCCGGCATCGTCTTCGACCACGTGACCAGCACCTTCGTGGCCGCGCCCAGCCGCTCGAGGTTCAGCACCGTCGACGACGCGATATAGGGATAGACGTCGAGCGCCACCTGCTGGTGCGCGCGCGCGGCGTCGACGGCGGCAAGCGAACGCGCCGTCTTGCCGTGGAAGGGCTTGCCCGCCGCCTTGTGGTGCGACAGCACGATCGGCAGGCCGGCCTCGCGGCCGATCAGCAGCGCCTCGTCGACCGACTCCTCCAGGAACTCGCCCTCGTCGCGCAGATGCGTGGCGTAGATCCCGCCCGCCTTCGCGGCATGGCGGGCGAGCTGGACGACTTCGCGCGTGGGCGCCATGCGCGCGGGCGGATAGAAGAGCCCCGTCGACAGGCCCAGCGCACCGTCGGCCATCGCGCCTTCGGCGATGCGCTCCATCGCGGCCAGTTCCCCGGCGTCCGCCGGCCGGTCGAGGGCCCCCATCGTCTGCACGCGCAGCGACGTGTGGCCGACGAGGCCGATCGCATTGACCGCGGCCGGTGCGGCGTCGAGCGCCTTCAGCCAGTCGGCGAAGCGCGGGAAACGGTAGGTGCTGCGGTCGCCCAGCAGGTCGAGTGGCGGCGGCGGATCGCCCGGCATGTCGACCGCGCCGACCGACACGCCGCAATTGCCCGCGACGACCGTCGTCACGCCCTGGCTCGTCTTCATCGGCATGTCGGGGAATTGGAGCAGTGCGGCGTCGTCGTGCGTGTGCGCGTCGACGAAGCCGGGTGCGA
>JAYRKO010000051.1:0-10197 GCA_041905745.1 Tagaea sp.
GGGACCACGTGCCGCCGCCCAAGCGCGACCGCTGGGGCCCCGGCGTGCGCGTGCCGGCACTCGTCGTGTCGCCCTTCGCCAAGCGCGGCCATGTCGACCACACGCCCTACGACACGACGTCGATCCTGAAGCTCATCGAGACGCGCTTCGCCGTCGCCCCGCTGAATGCGGCGGACGGCGGCGCCAACGGGATGACGGGCGCGTTTGCCTTCTAGTCCGGCCAGTCCGGCGCCCCCGCCCGTCGGCATGGGGCGGCCGGGCTGGCTGTGCGCCCTCGCGATGATCGGCGACGGGCTGCTCTACGTCCTGTTGCCGCTGATGCCTGACGCGTTCGGCATCACGCTCGCGTGGGCGGGGCTGCTGCTCGCGGCCAACCGGATCATCCGGATCTTCGCCTATACCCAGCTCGCGCGCTTCGCCGCCCGCCTCGGCGGGCGGCGGGCGGGCATCCTGGGCGCGATCGGCGCGGTGCTGTCGACGGCCGCGTTCGCGGGCGATGCCGGCGAGACGGTCCAGCTCGTCGCGCGCATCGTGTGGGGTCTTTCCTTCGCAATCCTCAATCTCGTGACGTTCGCATACGCCGCGAGCGTGCCCGAGCAGGCGGGGCGCCGGATCGGCACCAGCCGCGCGATCGTCGGCGTCGCCATCACGATCACGCTGCTCGTCGGCAGCTATTCCGTCGACATCGTGGGGCCGCATGCGCTTTTCGCGACGATCACGGTCCTGACGCTCGGCTGCATTCCGCTGGCGATGAGCCTGCAGCCCGTCACGATCCGGGCACCGGCGCACCGGGGCCTGCTGATCCCGCTGCCCGGCCGCATCGACATGTGGGCGGCGGCGCAGGGCTTCGTCGTCGACGGCGTCTTCATTGTGTCGCTGAGCCTTCTCCTCAAGGAGAACGTCACCGGGTTTGCGCCCGCCTTCGCGGCCGGCATCGTGATGTCGCTGCGCTGGATCGTCGAGACGTTCTGCGCGCCGGCCGGCGGCTGGCTTGCCGACCGTTTCGGCGCCTCGCGCGTCATGCGCGTCTTCGGCATCGCCATCGCCGCCGGCATGGCGGCGATCGGGCTCGGCTACGTCTATGCCGGCGCGCTCGTCGTGACGCTGCTGCGCGGCCTCACCAACACGACCGGGTCGGCGATGGTGGCCGAGCGCAGCCCGAACGATCCGGTCGGCGCCCAGTCGATCTATTCGACCTATCGCGACATCGGAGCGGCCTGCGGCCCGATCTTCGCCGGGCTCTGGCTCGACGAGATCGGGCGGTTGCCGCTTTATCTGGCGCTTGGCGCGGTTCTGGGCGCGAGTGCGGCGCTGCTGCGCGCGGACCGGCGCGAGGACGCGCGGACATGAGGCGGAGTGTCGCAGGCCCGATTTCGCCGCCGCCGCGCCGCAGGGTTGATTTGGCGGGATTCCGGGCCTAGGTTTCGCGCCGTCGGGTCGGTTCCGACCCTCCCCCCGAGAGGAGCAGCACAGCCGTGATCAAGCGCACCTTCGTCGCCGTCGCTTTCGCCGCCACGACCCTTGCCGCAGCGCTGCCAGCACTGGCGCAGGATGCCGGTGCGGGCGAGGGCGTTTTCAAGCGGGTCTGCTCGACCTGCCACAACCCCACCGTCGACGGCCCGCGCAAGCTCGGCCCGACGCTTCACGGCGTCGTCGGCCGCAAGGCCGGAACCGTCGAAGGCTTCCGCTATTCCTCGGCCAAGCGCGATGCCGATCTCGTCTGGACGCCGGAAAAGCTCGATCCGTATCTCAAGGATCCGCGCGCTTTCATGCCGGGCACGACGATGGCCTATGCCGGCCTCAAGAACGATGCCGATCGCGCCAACCTGATCGCGTATCTGAAGACCCTGAAGTAATCCGCTAGACCGCGCGGACGTCCGACAGGAACGTCCGCACGCGCGCGCCGAGACTGTCGGCCTGCGCGCTGACGCGACCCGCCGCCTCCAGCACGCCGTTGGAGGCGGCGCCCGTCTCCTCCGATGCCGACCGGACGCCGGCGATCGCCCTGTTCGTATCCTCGACGCCGACGGCGGCCTGACCGACATTGCGGCCGATCTCCTGCGTCGCCGCCGTCTGCTCCTCGATGGCGGACGCCACGCTCGACGTCATCTCCGTGATCGAGCGGATCGCGGTGCCGATCTCGCCGATGGCGCCGGCCACGCCGCCCGTGCGCTCCTGGATCGCGGCGATCTGGGTCCCGATGTCGTCGGTCGCCTTGGCGGTCTGCGCGGCGAGCGCCTTCACCTCGTTCGCCACCACCGCGAAGCCGCGGCCCGCTTCGCCCGCCCGGGCGGCCTCGATGGTCGCGTTGAGGGCGAGAAGGTTGGTCTGCGCGGCGATCGAATTGATCAGCTTCACGACGTCGCCGATGCGCTGGGCCACTTCCTCCAGTTCGCGGACGCGGGTCTCGCTCGTCTCGGCAAGCGTGCGCGTGCGCGTGGCGCTTTCGCTCGACGCGGCGACCTGGCGCGAAATCTCGCGGATCGAGGCGGTCAGCTCTTCGGCCGCCGAGGCGACCGTCTGGACGTTCGTCGACGCCTCGTTGGCGCCGGCCGCGGCCCCGGTCGACATTTCGCGCGCGGTGTCGGCGATCCGGCCGAGATCGCGCGCCGTCTGCTCCAGTTCGGCGGTCGTTTCCGCCGTCGTTTCGAGAATGCCCACCACGTCCGACTGGAAGCCGTCGGCGAGCTCCGCGATCTTGCGCGCGCGCGCACCTTCGGCCGCGCGCTGTTCGGCGGCGGCCGCTTCGAGGCGGCGCTGCTCGACGAGATTGTCGCGGAAGATGAGCAGGCTGCGGCCCATCTCGGCGACCTCGCCGCGGCCCGCCGTGTTCACGTCGATCTCCGTCTCGCCGTGGCCGAGGCGGTCCATCTCGCGCGTCAGCGCGCCGATCGGGCGCGCGATCGAACGGCCGACGACGACGCTTGCGAGCAGGACGGCAAGAAGGGTCGCGGCGATCGTCGCCCACATCACGCGCGTCGCGCTTTCGAGTTCGCCGTCGATGCGCGCATTCTCGCCGTCGGCGGCCCCCTTTTCGCCTTCGCGGATTTCCGAAACGAGGGGATCGGCGCCCCGCGCGATGCCGTCGAGCTCGGCGATCTTGGCGTTCCGGTCGGTGGTCGCCGCGACGACGGCTGCGAAAGACTCGCCGTAGGTCTTCGCGAGGCCGGCGAGTTCGTCCCGCCGGGCGGCGGGAAGGTCAGCCGCCGCCAGCAGGCCCGACAGCGCGTCGAGCTCCTTGGCGTGCGCCTCGGCGTAGGCGCGATTTTCGCGCAGCTGGAAGTCCTTTTCGTGGCGGCGCAGCTGCAGGAGCGAGACGACGATCCGGTCGAGCCCGAGCGCGGCGAGGGCGGTTTCCGCGTTGTGGATCGCCTCGCGCATCCGGCCTTGCGCGCCTTCGCGCTCGTTGAGGCCCAGGCGCCGGTAGATCGACTGCAGCTCGTCGAAGGCCTTGCTGTAGCGGTCGAGCGCGGTGCCCAGTTCGAGCGCCGCACCGGCGTGCGCGGCGGCCGCATCGACGCCGATCGCGTCGACGGCCGCGCGCGCGTTGCGCGCCGACATGGCGACGCGCCGCGCGATCGACGCGTCGCGACGGATCAGGAAGTCGCGCTGGTCGCGGCGCACGTCGGAAAGCGCGTCTTCGAGATTGCGCATCGACGCGAGCCGCTCGGCGCCCGCCGCGCGCATCGCGGTGGCGCGTTCGCGCAACTGCGACTGCTGGAAGGCCGCAGCGCCGATGACGGCAAAGCCGATCACCGAGATCGACGCCAGCAGGAACAGGTTCGTGCGGATGGGCAGGCCGGAAAAGCGCAGGTTCATTGTTGCCAAGCTCCCCGATGGCGCTGGGCAAGCATTACGGCCCAAATCCGCGGGCGTCAAAAATAAACCGGGAGATTGTTGTGACGTATGTACTACAATCAATTATTGTGACGTATCGCACGCCATTGAAATGTCACGATGTCGCCCTGAAGAATTGATCGGCGAAATACGTAAGTAGAAAATCGAGCTATTGATTGACCGCGTGATGCGGCACGTCGATAAGGCGCCGCGTTCCCGCCGGCACATCGTAGATGTGGAAGGAATTCATGTTGCGGCCGTAGAGATGCAGGCTCACGCACGGTTCGGCGCCCGCATCCACGCCGGTCATGTGGATGTGGTCCGGGTTGGGCACGAAGCTCGTCACGGCACCGGGATTGAGAAGCACGACCCCGCCGCGGCGCAGGACGATGCCGTCGTTGCAGCAGATCTCGCCGGTCGGGCACATGTAGGCGCGCTCTTCGAGATTGCCGCGCACGACGCCCACCACGCCCCAGCTGCCGTGGTCGTGGACCGGCGTCCACTGGCCCGGCAGCCAGACGATCGCGAACAGCGACAAGGTCTCGTTCGGGCAGAAATAGATCGCATTGCGCCGGTAGTGCTCGGGGTCCGAACGCAGATGCGCCGGTTCGAGGAAGCCTTCGGCTTCCTGCGTCAGTTTGCGCATCAGCGGGGCGATGGCATCGACGCGCGCGGCGACGTCCGTCTCGCGCGCGACGACCGACCGGCAGCTTTCGATGAAGCCGGCGAGGGCGGGATGCATCCGGACCCTCTCAGCCCTTGGGCTGCGGAACGATCCGCAGATAGGGCTTGGGCGCCTTCCAGCCGCCGGGGAACTTGACCTTGGCCTGCTCGTCGTTGACCGAGCCCGCGATGATGACGTCCTCGCCGTTCTTCCAGTTGACCGGCGTGGCGACCGAATGCTTCGCGGTGAGCTGGATCGAATCCACCATGCGCAGCACTTCGTCGAAGTTGCGCCCGGTGGTCATCGGGTAGACGAGCATCGCCTTAATCTTCTTGTCGGGCCCGACGATGAAGACCGTGCGCACGGTCGCGTTGTCGGCGGCCGAGCGGCCGTCGGACGTGGTGCCCGAACTTTCCGGAAGCATGTCGTAGAGCTTGGCGACCTTGAGTTCCGGATCGCCGATCATCGGGTAGGTGACCGCCGCACCCTGCGTTTCCTCGATGTCCTTGGCCCACTTGGCGTGGTTGTCGACCGGGTCGACGCTGAGGCCAATGATCTTGACGTTGCGCTTGTCGAATTCCGGCTTCAGGCGCGCCATGTAGCCGAGCTCGGTCGTGCACACGGGCGTGAAGTCCTTGGGGTGCGAAAAGAGGATCGCCCACCCGTCGCCGATCCACTCGTGGAAGCGGATCTTGCCTTGCGTCGTGGTGGCCTCGAAATCCGGTGCAACCGCGTTGATGCGAAGGGTCATGGGAATGTCTCCGTTGACGGGCGGGTCCTACAATCCCGGCACAATAGCCGCTGGCGGGGCCGGTGCAAGGATCAGTTGGCGAATCAGCCGGCGAAGGGGGCGATTGTGATCCCGGCCGCGGCAAGCCGGGCGCGCACCGCGCGGGCCATCGCGACGGCGCCGGGCGAGTCCCCGTGGATGCACACGGTATCGATTGCCAGCGGCAGGCGCTTGCCGTTGACGCTGACGATGGCGCGTTCCTCGACCATGCGCACGACGCGCGCGGCGACGGTTTCGGCGTCGTGCAGCACCGCACCCGGCTTCTTGCGCGAGACGAGCGTGCCGTCGTCCTCGTAGGCGCGGTCGGCATAGATCTCGCGTGCGAGCTTCAGGTTGGCGGCTTCGCCCGCACGTTCGAGTGCGGTCAGCGGAATGACGACGAAGACGAGTGCGGGATCGACCGCGCGCACCGCGCGCGCGAGCGCGCCCGCCAGCGCATCGTCGGTCATCGACATGTTGGAAAGGGCACCGTGGACCTTGACGTGGGTCACGCGGTGGCCCGCCATCGTCGCGACCGCCTGGAGCGCACCGATCTGGTAGGCGAGCATCGCCTCGACCTCGCGCGCGGCCAGCCCCTGGATCTGGCGCCGGCCGAAGCCCTGCAGGTCGTGGAAGCCGGGATGCGCGCCGATCGCCACGCCGCGCGCCTTCGCGCGCTCGACCGTCTTCAGCATGATCTCCGGGTCGCCGGCATGGAAGCCGCAGGCGACATTGGCGGTCGTCACGATGTCGAGCATCGCTTCGTCGTCGCCCATGTTCCACGGTCCGAAGCCTTCGCCCAGATCGCTGTTGAGATCGACTTTGATCATCCCCGTCCTTCCTTCAGGCGTGCGACCAGGTGTCGGTGTCGAGGGCGCTGACGGCACCCCCGGCGAGATTGGCGTCGAGAAGCGCTTCGCTCGACGGCAGGTCGCCGGCGATCGCCTCGACCCGGCCGGGCAGGGCGTCGAGTGCCGCGCGCCAGGCGCGCGTCGCGGCCTGTGCGGCGTCGATGTCGACGGCGGCGAAGCGGCAGAGGCCGCCGGGCGGGATCTGCGCGAAACGGCCGAGATCGGCGGTGATGATCCCGGCGATCTTGGGATAGCCGCCGGTCGTGCCGCGGTCGGCCAGCAGCACCAGCGGTTCGCCCGAGCCGGGGATCTGGATCTGCCCGTTGGCGATGCCGTCGGAGACGATGTTGTGCCCCTTCGCGGCCGCAATTCGCGGCCCCTGCAGGCGATAGCCCATCCGGTCGGATGCCGGCGCCACGCGCCAGTCGGACCCGAGGAACAGCTCGATCGCCGCCGCGTCGAAATAGTCGTCCTGCGGGCCGAGCACGACGCGGATCGGCCCTTCGGCGGCGGCAGGCGCGGCAAGACGGACCTCGCCGCGCCGCGTGGCCGCGGCAAGGTCGAGACTGTCGCCCGCCGCAAGTGCCCGCGCGATGGGACTGCCGAGGCCGGCGCGCGCATGGACCGACAGGCTGCCGTAGACCGGCTTTCCCGCGATCCCGCCTTCGACGGCAAGATAGGTGAAGGTGCCGCCGCGCGCGGGGCGTAGCGCCAGCGTTTCGCCGGGTCGCAGGACGAAGCTGCGCGCGAACGCCACGGGCCGGCCGCCGACGTTCGCCTCGCGCGCGGCACCGAAAAGCGCCAACCGGACCGGGCCGTCGGCGGCGGAAAAGCGCGCGGCAAGCGGGCCGATCTCGATGGCGGCGGCATCGGGTGCCTGTCCGACCAGCGCGTTGGCGGCCGCCAGCGCGAAGCGGTCCATGGCGCCCGCCGACGACAGGCCGAAGCGCAGCGCGCCCGCGCGCCCGGCATCCTGCACGGACGTCGCGGGACCCGCTTCCTCGACGACGAGCCGGCTCATGCCGCCGCCAGTTCGGCGACGGGTTCGCCGCGTTCGGCCGCCCGTTCGAGCGCCGCCCATTCGCGCGCCGGCACTTCGGCGAATTCGACGCCGTCGCCCGTCGCCATCAGGAAGACCGGTTCGCGCGCCGGGTGGAAGTTGCGCATCGGCGTGCGGCCCAGGATGTGCCAGCCGCTGGGGGCCGCAAGACACTGCACGCAGGCCTGCACGCCGCCGATCATGATGGCGCCCGGCGGGGTGAGCGCGCGCGGCATGTCGCGCCGCGGCGTGGCGATCGTCGCGTCGAGCCCGCCGAGATAGGCGAAGCCCGGCGTGAACCCGATCATGTAGATCCGGTATTCAGCCGCCGTATGCCGCGCGATCACTTCGCGCGTGGTGAGCCCGTGCTGCCGGGCGACGAAATCGAGATCGGGACCCATCTCGCCGCCATAGACGACGGGCACGCGCCAGCGCCGCCCGCCGGCCGCGACCGGTGCGGCCGCGGCGGCGCGCACGCGCAGTTGCGCGGCGAGTTCGGCGAAGCTGACGGCGAGCGGATCGTACTGGACGAAAAGCGAGCGATAGGTGGGCACCGTCTCGACGACGCCGGCCAAGGGGCGTGCCGCGAGGTCGGCGTCCAGCCCCAGCACAAGCGCGCTGAGCGCGGGATCGACGCTGTCGCCGAACTCGACGCTCAGCGCGGCGTCGCCGCAGGGCAGGATCCGGAAAGCGGGGGGCGTGCGCATGGCAGGCACCTAGAAAATCACTTCGGCGCGGTCCGGTCCACTGCTCGACGCCCGGGCCCGCGTGCGGCAATCTGCCCGCCATGCGCCTGACCGTTCTCGAACCTGCCTCGTTCGCGTCCTTTCCGTGGAAGAACGGGCGCGGCACGACGACCGACATCGCGGCCAAGTATGCCGGCGGCGCCCGGCCGGGCGACTGGGCCGCGGCGCAATGGCGCTTCGGGCGCACGACCATCGACGTGCCGGGCCCCTTTTCCGAGATGGCCGGGTGCGAGCGCCATCAGGCCGTCGTGCGGGGACGAGGCCTTCGCCTGCGTCTGGCCGACGGCGGCGAGATCGACGTAAGCACGCCCTTTTCGCCGGTCGCCTTTTCCGGCGATGCCCGGATCGTGTCCGTCCTCGACGACGGGCCGGTCGAGGTCGTCAACCTCATCGTCCGTCGCACGGCCGGCACCGGGCGTCTTGCGGTGATCGATCCGGTGCTGCCGGTCGAGCCCGGTCCCGGGACGCACATCGTCTATGCCGCCGCCGAAGAGCTGTCGCTGCGCATCGACGGCGCCCATGTCGTGCTGCCGGCCGGCCATGCGCTGCGCACGGAAAATGCCGTGCGCATCGTCGCCCTCGCGGGGCGCGGGCTCGTCGCAAGCGTCGTCGTTCAGGCCGGTGCGGAACGGTAGAACTGCGTCTCGCGTTCGAACGCGGCGCCAAGCGCGAACAGCGTCGCCTCGTCGAACGGCCGCCCGCCGAGTTGGAGACCCATCGGCAGGCCGCGATCGTCGAACCCGCCCGGAACGGACAGGGCCGGCAGGCCCATCGCGTTGAAGGGGCGCGACAGCCGCGTGAGCTTGCCGAGCGTGGCGGGCATCGTCTCGCCGTCGGCGACGTCGGTCGCGGCGATCGTGGGCACCGGCACGGCGCAAACGGGTGCGAGCACCGCATCGCACCGGTCGAAGACGTCCGCCAGGAATCGCGACAGCGTCGCCGCCCGGATGCGCTGGGCGTCGAGATAGGCGACGGCCGGCACGGTCAGGCCGGGCAGCAGGCGCGCGCGGACCTGCGGCGAATAATCGTCGAGCCGGCTTTCGAGCCACGGCCGGTGGGCCGAGGCCGCCTCCGCGATCGTGACGAGCGAGCCCGCGGCGTTGACCGCTTCGAGATCGGGGATCTTCACGCGCGTGACCGAAACGCCCAGCCGTTCGAACACGGCGACGGCGGCATCGATCATGCGGGCGATCTGCGGGTGCAGGTCTTCGTCGAAATAGCCGCTCGCCACGCCCACGCGCAGGCCCTTGACCGGCCGGCTGCACGCGGCTTCGTAATCGGCGACGGGTTCGTTGGCGGCCGTCGCGTCTTCCGGATCGGGACCGGCGATCGCCGCGAACAGCCGCGCGCAGTCGCGCACCGTCCGGGCAAGCGGCCCGACCGTATCCATCGTCCAGGACAGCGTCATCGCGCCGTGGCGGCTGACCCGGCCCCAGGTCGGCTTGATGCCGGCAAGGCCGTTGCAGAAGGCCGGCATGCGGATCGACCCGCCGGTATCCGAGCCGAGCGCGCCGAAGATGAGCCGTGCCGCGATCGCAGCCCCGGCCCCCGACGACGAACCGCCGGTGATGTGGTCCGTGTTCCACGGATTGCGGCAATGGCCGAAATGGTAGTTGTGGCCCGTGGGGCCGAACGCGAATTCCGCGAGATTGAGCGTGCCCAGATCGAGCGCGCCGGCGGCGTCGAAGCGCGCCAGCGCGGTGGCGGTCGTGTCGGCGACCCAGTCGCGCCGGATCTTCGAGCCGCACGTCGCGATGCGGCCCTTGCGGTAGTACATGTCCTTGTGGGCGAGCGGGATGCCGTGGAGCGGCCCCTTCGCGGGGCCCGCGTCGGCACGCTTGGCCGCATCCATCGCCTTGTCGGCCTCGAGCGCGATGAAGGCGTTGAGCTTGGGCTGCCAGGCGGCGATGCGCTTGAGGCAGGCTTGCGTCAGTTCGGTCGCGGAAAGTTTGCGCGCGGCGATGGCGTCGGCGGCCTCGACGAGCGTGGCGAGCGCCGGATCGGCAGGAAGCCCGCTCATGCGCGCTTGCCCCGCGCGAGGCCGCGCACGAGATGCGAGGGCTCGGAATCGAAGGGCAGGTGGGTGCGCGCGACGACGGCGAGCTGCGGGCCGGCCAGCGCCACCATGCGCGTGCGGTCGGCTTCGGTCGGTTCGACGTCGAGCAGCCGCGCGTTGGCGGCAGCGGTGGTTTCGTCCAGCGGTCGCATCCGGTCCTCCTCAAGGGGGCGGGCCGGTACGCGATCGCGAGGCTGCCGCCGCCGGACAGTTTGGGCCGGCGGCGGCTTCCCCT
>JAYRKO010000662.1:0-1918 GCA_041905745.1 Tagaea sp.
TGCAGACGATCTTCATCATGGTGAAGTGCGAACTCGGCCGCGCCTACGACGTGGCCGAAGCCGCGATGGAGACCGAGCAGGTCTCGGAGGTCTTCTCGATCTCCGGCCAGTACGACCTGCACCTGAAGTGCTATCTGCCCGACAACGCCGACATCGGCCATTTCGTGATGGGCATCCAGAAGATCCCCGGCGTGAAGGACACCTTCACGCTGATCACGTTCAAGGCGTTCGGGTAGCTTCCGCTAGAGCCTTGCGATGAGCGCGCCGAGCGCGTGCATCGGCGCCGCATCGCCGTAGGCGCGGCCGACCTTTTCGGCGATTTCGTCCGCCGGGGCGCGGTGCGCCGCCAGATCGCACGCGCGATCGACATAGCCCGCCGCGTCGTCCGCGACGTATTCCCCAAGCCCGACATGGCGCAGCACGCCGCTTGCCAGCCGGCCGCGCATGAATTTCCCTTCGAGCGTCACCATCGGCGCGCCGACCTGCAGGCATTGCAGCGCCGTGTTGAAGCCGGAGAAGCCGAAGCTGTCGAGGCAGGCGTTCGAGCGTGCCGCAAGGCCGAGGAACTCCGCCCGGCCGAGCCACGGCGCGAAGACGATGCGCCCCGCCGGATCGATGCCCGCACCCGCGAAGCGCGACTGGATGCGCCGGCGAAGCTGCGCGGCGGCGGCCCGCTGCAGGACGGGCTCGAAAAACACGAACTGCGCGCCCTGTGCGCGGGCGGCGATGCCCACGAGCGCGTCGTCGAATTCAGGCGCGTACTTCCACGGCACGCCGGGGCACAGGAAGAACGGCCGCATCGGATCGATCCCGTGGATCGCCGGATCGGTGGCCGCGACCGGCGCGCTTTCCCGTTCGACCCGCGCACCCAGCCCCGGCAGTTTCACCAACCGCTCGGTGTAGTGCGATGCCCCGTCGGGCGGCTCCAGCGCTTCGGCCGAAAGGAACAGATCGACCGTCGGCAGCCCGGTCGTGACCGGATGCCCCCACGACGCGATCTGCAAGGGCGCCAGCCGCAGCGCCGCCAGCCGCGTACTCAGCGGGTCCATGCCGATTTCGGGGTAGATCAGGACGTCGGGCGCGGCAGCCGAAATCGCATCGACGGCGGCCCCGGTCTGGACGAGCGACGGCGTATAGCCATCGGCATGCGCACGCGCAAAATCGGTCTCGGCATCGCGCTGGTCGCCGACATGGAAAAGCTCGAAGCGCACCCGCGTGCGGTCGATGGTCTGCAACACGCCCTTGACGATCGCCGACCAAACCGAGTGGCGATAGAGGTAGCGCGTGACGATGCCCACGCGCGTGCGCCCGTCGCGCACGATTGCAGGTGCCGCCGGCTTCGCGCGCGCCGCGTTCCATTCGCCCATCAGGCGGCTGCAGAGCGCCCCGTAGCGCGCCAGATCGTCGCGGACGTCGCGCTCGATATAGGCGATGTGGAACGGGTTCGGTTCGGCGACGACACCGTCGGCATCGCGGCACCCGTTTGCGCGGAACCAGTCGTCCATCTCGGCAAGCCGGGTACGGAATGCCGCCAGCGCCGTATCAACCGCCGCGGGGCTATCGAAAACCATCGGCAGCGTTCCCACGGCCGCAAGCCAGCGTGCCGACGGATCGGCCGGATCGCGCGCGCGGGCACGGTCGAACTCGCGCAGCGCATCGGCGCACCGGCCACGGAATTTCAGCGCCAATCCGAGTTGGATGCGCGTGGGCGCATCATCGCAACCGAACCGGACGGCCTTCTGGAACGCCTCGATGGCACCGGGCAGGTCGCCCGTGTGCATCAGCGCGGCGGCATGCAGGCGATGTGCTTCGCCGTCGGCCGATGCATGGCGCAGATAGGCTTCGATCTCGCCGCGCGCACCGCGTGCGTCGCCGGTCTGCGCCAGCGCGAAGGCGCGCGCGCGCAGGGCATCCTTAT
>JAYRKO010000052.1:0-10167 GCA_041905745.1 Tagaea sp.
CAATGCCGGCGGCCTGCTGCTGCCGGAGAAGGGCGAG
The DNA here is from genome assembly GCA_041905745.1 of Tagaea sp. Taxonomy (GTDB): domain Bacteria; phylum Pseudomonadota; class Alphaproteobacteria; order CACIAM-22H2; family CACIAM-22H2; genus Tagaea. The sequence continues at coordinate 38 of JAYRKO010000052.1, forward strand.
AAGAACAAGTACCGCCTGCTCGTGCCCGTCGACCCGGGCACGAACCTGTGGAACCGCACGGCCTAGCTCAGAGCGGACGGCCGGGGATCGACTGCGCGCCGTGGCGCTGGTCCCAGCCGTCCTGCACGGCCTGCAGCACGCGCATCGCGGGCAGCACCGACGGGCCGGAGACGAGCGGCTGGCGCTTTTCGCGCACGGCGGCGAGGAAGTCGTCGATGACGCGCGCGCAGTTCTTCTGCTCGTTTTCGATCTCCGCCGTGCCGGCCTCGGTGCGCAGCGTCCCGCCGAGGATGTCGTAGAGATACGTCTCCTTGTCGGTGACGATCAGCTTGTCGTAGAGGCGGAACGTCGCGTGGTACGAGCCGTGGACGAGCAGCGTCTGGTCGGCTTCGGTCTCGACCAGCACGGTGCATTCCATCGGAATGCCCGTGGCGGGATGGAGATCGCCCATCGTCGACTGGACGCGCCGGATCGGCGCGCCGTCGAACAGGTACATTCCCAGATCGACGAAGTGGCAGAAATGGTGCCACAGGATGTTGTCGATCCAGCTGCGCTTGTAGCCGGTGGCACCGATATTCACGAGCCGCTTGATGAAGAAGCGGCCGGCGATGTGGCGGATCTTCTCCTCGCCCGCGCGCGTGCGCGCGCGCAGCGCCTCGCGCTCCTTGCGGAAGCGCATCGGGTGGCAGACGCCGAAGGTCTTCCCGCTTTTCGCGGCGGCCGCCACGACGCGCTCGGCACCCGCCAGCGTCAGTGCGATCGGGATCTCGACCAGCGTGTGCTTGCCCGCCGTCAGGCAGCGGATCGCCTGTTCCTCGTGCTGCTCGCTGGGCGTGCCGAGGATGACGACGTCGATCGCCGGATCGGTCAGCGCCTCGTCGAGGGAGAGCGTCCATTTCCGGTAGCCGAAGCGCTGCGCGAACTCCTGCGCCGCATCGGCGCGGCGCCCGACGATCGTGTGCAGCGTCGCCCCCGCGGCGACCAGCGCCTGCGAGTGCCAGACCCCCATCATCCCGTACCCGACCATGCAGATATTCATCGGCGCTTCGTCTCCCGGACCGTCGTTCCGCCCGCGCGTTTGCGCATGGCAGGGCCGACTATAACTCGCCCCTTGCGGCGGCGAAAACCGCGACGTTTTCCCGCAATTTCGCTATGTTCTGCGCTCAGGAGGAACGCGGAATGAAGATCACGAAACTGCGGGCGTACATGACGCGCGACAAGGACCGTCCCCGGGTCATCGTCGCGATCGACACCGACGAAGGCATCACCGGCTGGGGCGAATGCTACAACCACGGCCCGGACAAGGCGCTGCTCCCGCTCCTCGAGTACATGGCGACGTTCCTCGGCGGCCAGGACCCCCGCCGCATCGAATATCTGATGCTCTACCTCCTCCAGCAGACCCGCTTTCCGCCGGGTGCGCTGCACCTCGCCGCCTTCTCGGCCATCGACCACTGCCTGTGGGACATTTCGGCCAAGGCGCTGGGCGTGCCCGTCTACATGCTGCTGGGCGGCAACGCGCGCGACCGCGTGCGCGTCTATGCCGGCGTCTATACGGCACCCGATCCGTCGATCGCGCGCGAGCAGTTCGACGCGCTCAACAAGGACTGGGGCCTCACCGCCTTCAAGCTGAGCCCATTCCGCGGCGACCTGCACACGCGCCGCTGGGGCGAGGTCGTGCGCGAAAGCGCCGAGTATTTCCGCAAAGTGCGCGAGACGGTGCGCAGCGACTACGAGATCGCGTTCGACGCGCACGCCAAGATCTTCGAGCCCAAGCAGGCGATCCAGCTCGGCAACGCGCTCGCCCCCTACGATCCGCTGTTCTTCGAGGAACCGATCCGCCCGGAGAATGTCGAGGCCTGGGGCGAAGTGCGCCGCGGCCTCGCCTGTACGCTGGCAACCGGCGAATCACTCTACAGCCGGTTCGAGTTCCTGCGCCTCATGTCGGTCGGCGGTGCCGACATCATCCAGCCCGACATCTGCGTGATCGGCGGCCTGCTGGAGATGCGCAAGATCGCGGCGATCGCCGAAGCCCACTACGTGACCGTGGCACCGCACAATCCGATGGGTCCGCTCGCCACGGCGGTGAACGTGCATTTCAGCGCGGCGCAACCGAACTTCCGCATCCTCGAATATCGCCTGCCGCACGGCGTCAACTACGACGACCAGAAGGCGGCGTCGGACGGCGCGCCGTACGTGGCCGATCCGTATCTGCCGAAGGACGGCTATCTCGAACTGCGCCCCGACCGGCCGGGCTGGGGCGTGGAGATCGACGAGAAGGTCCTCGCCAAGGACGGCTACATCCACTGGGAACGCAAGGTCACCCGCAAGCCCGACGGTTCGACGGCCTACGTCTAGGCCGCCGGACGCGTCGCGTTCAGACGCGCTCCCACCCGCCGGCTTCGGCCGAGCGGTAGAGCGCGTCGATCGCGCGCATGTTCGAAATCGCGTCCTCGATCGGATAGGCGAGCGGCTCGACGCCGCGCACGGCGCGCGCGAATGCCTCGCCCTGCAGGCCGTACTGGTCGCAGCCCGCGAACGTCTCGACGCGCGCACCACCGCCGTAAAGGTCGCGGCAATCGTCGACGACGATCGTGCTTTCCTTGCCCGGGATCGGGTTGAACGGCACGGGGATCTCGATGCGGCCTTTCGTGCCGAATATCTGCACGCGCTGGGAAAGCGCCGTCTGCGTCGACACGGTGAAGGTCAGCTGGCGACCGCCGCCGAAATCGACGAGCCCGCCGGTCAGCCGGTCGATCTTCGTCGTCGGATCGCGGTCGATGAGGGACACCGCACGCGTCGGATCTGCACCGAACACGAAGCGGGCCGTCAGCACGGCATAGCAGCCGATGTCGTAGAGCCCGCCGCCGCCGATATCCGCCTTGTTGCGGATGTTGGCGGGATCCGGATTGTTGTAGTTGAACTGCGTGGCGATCGAGCGGACTTCGCCGATCCCGCCGTCGCGCACGATCTGGCGCGCGCGCAGCCATTGCGGATGGAAGCGTACCATGAACGCCTCGGTGACCAGTCGCCCGGTCCGCTCGCGCGCGGCGACGAGCTCGCGCGCCTCCGTTGCCGTCAACGCGATCGGCTTTTCGCACAGCACGTGCTTGCCCGCCTCCATCGCCTTGACGGTCCACGGCACATGCAGGTGGTTGGGCAGCGGGTTGTAGACGGCCTCGATCTCGGGATCGGCCAGCATTTCCTCGTAGCTGCCATAGGCCTTGGCAAGCCCCAGTTCCGCGACGGCCGCGCGCGCCTTCGCGACGTCGCGCGACGCGATCCCGCGCACGTCGAGCAACGGGCTGCCCTTCATTCCGGGAATGACCCGGACCGTCGCGATGCGTGCGGCGCCCAGAACCCCCCAGACGACGGGCCGCATTCTCAGCGACCCTTCGCCTTGCGCCATGCGGCGAAATCGGTCTTCGACTTTTCTTCCGTCGCCGGATAGAGGCCGAGGATCGTGCGCCCCTCGTTCACCATGTCGATGACGAAATCCTCGTACGCCGTCATCTCGGTCGCCTCGACGGCGATCTCGTCGGCAAGATGCGCCGGGATCACGATGACGCCCTCGCGATCGCCGACAACGACGTCGCCCGGGAAAACCGGCGCATCGCCGCAGCCGATGGGGCCGTTGATCTCGATGGCCTGATGGAGAGTCAGGTTCGTCGGCGCCGACGGCCGGTTGTGATAGGCCGGGAACGGCAGCTCGGCGATCTCGGGCGAGTCGCGGAAGCCGCCATCCGTCACCACGCCGGCCACGCCGCGCTTCATCAGGCGCGTGACGAGAATGCCGCCGGCAGACGCCGCGCGCGGATCCTTGCGGCTGTCGATGACCAGCACCGCGCCCGGCGGGCATTCCTCCACCGCCTTGCGCTGCGGGTGCCCGCGATCCTGGAACACCGTGATCTGGTTCAGGTCCTCGCGCGCGGGTATGTAACGCAGCGTGTAGGCCTCGCCCACCATGTTGGGCAGGTTGGGATTGAGGGGGCGCACGTCCTGGATGAACTGGTTGCGCAGGCCGCGCTTGAACAGTGCGGTGCATAGCGTCGCGGTGCTGACCTTGGAAAGGGCCGCGCGCGTCGCATCCGAAAGCTTCTTCGTCATGGTTCAGTCCTTCGCGAAATAGACGCCGCGCCGCAGCCGGGTCTGGACGTAGACCTGCTCTTCGAACGTGCCCGCGGCATAGGAAGTATCGGTCGATTTCCCGGGATTGGAAATGTTGCACTCGCTGGGATAGCGGGCAACGAATTCCTCGTCGATGTCCACACCGAGACCCGGCTTGTTCGGGACTTCCAGAAAGCCGTCCTTCTGGATGGGATGCGGCACCACGGTCTGCGCGCGCCCGGCCCAGTCGTCCTCGATGCGTTCGAGAATCAGCGCGTTGGGGATCGACGCAAGCACATGCAGCGCCGCGTATTCCGCGACGGGCCCGAGCGAACCCGAATGCGGCGCCATCATGATGTGGTGGGATTCGGCCATCGCCGCGATCTTCTTCATCTGCGTGATGCCGCCGGCCCGGCCCGTGTCGGGCTGGACGACGTCGACGAGATCCTTCTCGATGAGGTCGCGCAGACCGTAGATCGTCGCCATGCGCTCGCCGGCCGCGAGCGCGACGTTCGCCGCATCGCGGATGCGCCGGTATCCGTCGAGATTTTCCGGCGCGATCGGATCCTCGACGAACATCAGCTTGTACGGCTCGAGCGCGCAGGCGACTTGCGCGGCATCGGCCGGCGTCAGCCACGGCGGTCCGTGGAGGTCGATCATCAGATCCATCTCGGCGCCGATCGCCTCGCGCAGTGCCGCCACCTTGCGCACCGGGTCGGAAACGCCGCCGCACTTGATCGCCGTCACGCCGCGCTTCTTGAGGTCGAGCGCGACCTCGACGGTGTTCGCGTGGGCATATATGCGGATCCGGTCGCGCAACTTGCCGCCCAGCAGGTTCCACACCGGCGTATTGAGCGCCTTTCCCTTGATGTCCCACAACGCCATGTCAATGCCGGTCATGGCCCCGCCGCCGACCGTGCCGAGCATGCCGTGGGCCATCAGCGCGCTCATCATCTTCTGCCACAGCCGCTCGATATGCATCGGGTCCTGGCCGATCAGGATCGACTTCAGGTCCTGCACGGCCGTCTCGATCACCCGCGGCCAGCCGCTGCATTCGCCGATCCCGACGATCCCTTCGTCGGTGTAGACCTTGACGAACAGCCAGTTGCGCGTCCCGGTCAGGCCCTTCTTCGACTTGCCGTGGCCGAACGAGCCGTCCGAGGCCCAGCTGCGGAGATTTGGCGCATCCACCTGCATCAGGAAGGTGCGGATATCGACGATCTTCATTTCGTGTCCTAGCCGGCGTAGCGGAAACGGTTGTGGATGCGGCGATGGCGCGGATCGGGGCGCGGAATGGCGGACAGCAGCGCCTTCGTATAGTCGTGCGTGGGCGCGTCGCAGACTTGATCCGTACTGCCGGTCTCGACGACCTTGCCGCGATACATGACGCTGACCCGGTCGCACATGTAGCGGATGACACCGATGTCGTGGCTGATGAAGACGTACGATAGACCCAGCTCGTCCTGCAGGTTCATCATCAGGTCGAGCATCTGGGAGCGGATCGACACGTCGAGCGCCGAGGTCGCCTCGTCGGCCACGATCACGCGCGGCTTCAGCGCGATCGCGCGGGCGATGCCGATGCGCTGACGCTGACCGCCCGAGAAGGCGTGCGGATAGCGCTCGCGCCAGGCGGGATCGAGCCCGACCTGCTTCAGGAGGCCGGCGACCCGGTCGTCGAGTTCGGAGCCCTGCGCGATGCCGTTGACGAGAAGCGGCTCGCCGACGATCTGCGCCACCGTCATTCGCGGGTTCAACGAACCGACGGGATCCTGGAAGATCATGCGGATTTCGCGGCGCATGCGCTTCAGCGTCTCGTCGTCGGCCGAGACGAGATCGACGACGCTGCCATCGGCACGGCGATAGTCGATGGCCCCGCCGGTGGGCTCGTAGACGCGCAGCAGGCAGCGTCCCATCGTCGTCTTGCCCGAACCGGACTCGCCCACGATGCCCAGCGTCTCGCCCGGACGGACCGTCAGCGAAACGTCGTCGACGGCCTTGGTCAGCGACGCGCCGGCGCCGAAATGCATGCGCAGGCTCTTGACCTCGATGACCGGCGGCGCATCGCTGCGGATCGGCGCGCGTTTGAGGCGGATTTCCGCCTTCTGCTCGAGACGCAGGACCGAACCGATCAGCATGCGCGTATAGTCGTTCTGCGGCGCGTGGAAGATCTGCTCGACCGGGCCGCTCTCCATCACCTTGCCGTGGTACATCACGAGCACTTCGTCGGCGATTTCGGCGACCACGCCCATGTCGTGGGTGATGAACATCACCGCCATGCCGAATTTCGACTGCAGGCGCTTGATGAGATCGAGGATCTCGGCCTGCGTGGTGACGTCGAGCGCGGTCGTCGGCTCGTCGGCGATCAGCAGCGAGGGATTGCAGGCGAGCGCCATCGCGATCATCACGCGCTGGCGCATGCCGCCGGAGAATTCGAAGGTGTAGCGGTCGATCGCGCGGTCGGGCTTCGGGATCTCGACCTGGCCGAGCAGCTCGATCGTGCGCGCGCGGGCCGCCTTCTTGTCCATGCCCAGATGGAGGCGCAGGACCTCCATGATCTGGTCGCCGACCGTGTGGACGGGCGACAGCGATGACATCGGCTCCTGGAAGATCATCGCGATCTCGGCGCCGCGAACGGCGCGGATGGCGCGGCTGCGCGGATGGAGTTTCGCGAGATCGACCGAACTTCCGTCGGCGCGACGCAAGACCATCGAGCCGGACACGATGCGCCCCGGCGCATCGACGATCTGCAGGATCGAGCGCGCCGTGACGCTCTTTCCGCTGCCGCTTTCGCCGACCACGCACAGCGTCTTGCCGCGCGCCACGTTGAGCGAAACGCCGTCGACCGCCTTGACGATGCCGGTGCGGGTGGCGAAGTGCGTGACGAGGTCGCGGACCTCGAGGACGTTATCGGATGCGGTCATTTGTTGTACGGATCGGCCGCGTCGCGCAGACCGTCGCCCAGGAAGTTGAGTGCCATGACCGACGCCACGACGGCGATGCCCGGCCAGAAAAGCCACGGCGCCGTCGCGATCGAGCGGATGTTCTGCGCCTCGCGCAGCAGCACGCCCCACGAGATCGTCGGCGGCTGGAGCCCCAGCCCCAGGAACGACAGGGACGTTTCGGCAAGTATCATCGCCGGGATCGCCAGCGTGATGCTCGCGATGATGTGGCTCGCGAAGCTCGGCAGCATGTGACGGAAGATGATGCGTCCCTCCGAGGCGCCGTCGAGACGCGCGGCGACGACGAATTCCTCGGTCCGAAGGCTCAGGAACCTTCCGCGCACGACGCGCGCAAGCTGCGCCCAGCCCGTCAGCGACAGGATCACCGTGATCATGAAGTACTGCATGGTGGCCGGCCAATCCTGCGGAAGGGCCGCGGCCAGCGCCAGCCAGATCGGGATCGTCGGCAGCGCCAGGATGAACTCGACCACGCGCTGGATCGCGAAGTCCGTCCGCCCGCCGTAGTAGCCGGAAATGCCGCCGAGCACGACGCCGATCGCCAGCGACAGGAACACGCCGACGAGCCCGACGGACAGCGAGATCTGCGTGCCTTGCATCATTCGGCTGAAGACGCAGCGCCCGAGCCGGTCGGCGCCGAGCAGGAACAGCGGCTGGCGCGGCTCGCTGACCGCGAAGAGATGAATGTCGGTCTCGAAAAGCCCGAGGATCGAGTAGCGATACCCCTTCCCGAACAGCGTGACATGGACCTTGCGGCTGGAGTCCTCGACGTAGATCGCAGCCAGCGTCGTCGGATCGCGGCGCAGCTGATAGGGGTGGATGTAAGGCTTGAACGACCAGTTTCCCGCCTCGTCCGTATCGAAGAAATGCAGTTCCTGCGGCGGGTAATAAGCCGCCCGCGCGTTCTGCATCGCCGGATCGTTGACCGCGAAGAACCCGGGGACGAGCGCCACGATGTAGAACGCGACGACGACGACGAGGCCCACCATCGCAAGATGGTGCTTCTTGAACGCCCACCAGACGAGCTGCCACTGGGACGCAACGGCAAGCTTGCGGTTGACCGGTGCGGCCGCTTCGATTCCGCTCATTTCCTACTCCAGCCGGATGCGCGGATCGACGAGCGCCAGAAGCACGTCGCTGATCAGCGAGCCGATCAGCGTCAGCGCGCAGATCAACAGGACGAACGCGCCGGCGAGATACATGTCCTGGCTCATCAGAGACTGCAGGAGCATCGGCCCGGCCGTCGGAAGGCTAAGCACGATCGCCACGATGATCGACCCGGAGACGAGGTTCGGCAGCAGCCACGCGATCGTCGAGATGAACGGGTTCAGCGCGACCCGCACCGGATATTTGATGAGCAGCGCGAACTCGGAAAGTCCCTTCGCGCGCGCCGTCGTGACGTAAGGCTTGTTCAACTCGTCGAGCATGTTCGCGCGCATGACGCGGATGAGGCTGGCGGTGCCCGACACGGCAAGAATGATCACCGGGATCCAGAGATGGTGGATGAGATCGAGGGTCTTCTCGAAGCTCCACGGCGCATTGACGAAACGCTCGGAAAAGAGGCCGCCGACCTCCTGGCCCATCTTCACCGCGGCGACGTACATCAGCACGAGTGCCAGCAGGAAGCTCGGAATGGCGAGACCGAGAAAACTGAAAAACGTCGCGACGTAATCGCCGAACGAATATTTCTTCACGGCGGAGAAGACGCCGATCGGCAAGGCGATCCCCCAGGTCGCGAACAGGGTGGAGACCGTCAGCACGAGCGTCAGCGCCATGCGTTCCCAGATCAGCTCGGAAACCGGCTGCTGCCACTCGAAACTGAGACCGAAATTTCCGCTGAGGACGATGCCCGATATCCATTTGAAATACTGGACGATCATCGGCTGATCGAGGCCGAAGCGCGAGCGGAGCTCCGCGGCCGTATTCTGGTCGACGATCTCGTTCGAGGCGGCGAGCGTCGCGATGTAGGTGGTGACGAAGTCGCCCGGCGGCAGCTGGATCAGGACGAATGCAAGGAAACTGACGGCGACGAGGGACGGGACCATCCACATCAGCCGGACGACGATGAAACGCAGCATGCGGAAATGACCGTCGGAAAGGCGGCGGGTTGCAAAAAGCGGCCGCCGGCGCCCGCATGCGGGACGCCGGCCGCCCCCCTTCAACTCAGGACGAGAAGTAGAACTGCTGCGGCAGCGCCGGGGCCGGGTTGGGCCAGCTCCAGGCGTTGGGCATCTTCACGGGCACGTTCTTCAGGTTGCTCTTCGCGATGCCGAACGTGTTGACCGCAAGGCACACGCCGATCGTCTCGAAGGCTTCGGCCGTGAGGTCGAAAAGCTCCTTCATGATCGCACCGCGCTTGGCGACGTCGGCCGTGGCGCTGGCGTCGGCGAAAAGCTTCATGCGCTTCTTCTGGTCTTCCGGCGGTTCCTGCCCGTCCTTGCCGTTCGACACGTACCACTGCGTCCAGGGGATCGCGTAGCGCGAACCCTGCGGATGCTGGGCGAAGTAGTCGCGCGGATCGAGCATGGGGTCGAGCCCGCCCGGGCCGGGCCACGTCGCGGCATCGTGGTCGTTGTTGTCGCCGCGCGTGTAGTAGAGGGCGCGTTCGATCGTGTTGACCTTCATGTCGACGCCGATCGCCGCCCAGTGACGCTTGACGAGTTCGAGCGTGTCGACCGCGTCGGGATAGAGCGTCGGGATGACGTCGATCGAGAAGAAGAGCTTCTGCCCGTCCGGCCGCAGGCGCATCCCGTCGGAGCCGCGGCGGTTGTAGCCGAGCTTGTCGAGGATGGCGCCGGCTTCCTTCGGATCGTGCTGCGTGAACTGGCGCGCGAGCTTCTCGTGGTACCAGGGATGGCCGGGACGCGGGCCCGTCTGGTAGGCCTCCGACTGGCCCAGATAGACGATGTCGATGATCTCCTTGCGATCGATGCCGAGCGACAAGGCCTTGCGGAACTCCTTGTTCGCGAACATCTCGCGCATCTTCGGATCTTTATGCGTCATGTTCAGGTAGATCTGGCACTGCTGCGCACCCGAGGCGACCAGCTCAACCAGACGGTACCCGCCCTT
>JAYRKO010000053.1:0-10130 GCA_041905745.1 Tagaea sp.
CCAAGCGCAAGATCTGGAAGGGCCTGCACTGACCGCCTGAACTTCCGGCGAAACCGGAAAGGCCCGCGCCCGAAAGGTCGCGGGCCTTTTCTTTTGCGCGGCGTTCGGTGTACACAGTATTGCAACCTCCGAGAGTACAGTTGTATGAGCGCCCTCTACGTCATGCGTTACGTCGGTTCGGCCGGAACGGCCACCGGCACGGTCTATATCGGCCGGCAGACGGTTCTGGGGGTCGACGCGGGCGGGGCCCGCTATGTCGGCACCTATTCGGAATCGCGCGGCCGCATCCTCGTCGACATGACGCTGCTGATGCTGAAAAGCGGCGTGCTGGTCACCGGCATCAACGCGCCGGCCGGCTCGAAGTACAAGCTCACCGGCGACTGGCCGGTCGAGCCGGCCGACGGCACGGCGCACCGCCTCTATTTCGACGGCCGCGCGATGAAGGTCGGCTTCGAGCGCATCGGCTACGTGCCCTAGGGCGCGACCGCACGCGCGATTGACGTGCCGGCGCCCGCGCGCTACATCCGCGCCCGCCTCCGGCGCGTCGTCGGCGCGCGCCGACCGGGGACTTCGGATCATGGAATCGCTTTTCGTGTCGACCGGCGTCGTGGCGCTCGCCGAGATCGGCGACAAGACGCAGCTCTTGGCCTTCATCCTCGCCGCGCGCTTCAAGAAGCCGCTGCCGATCTGCGCGGGCATCCTCGCGGCGACGATCGTCAACCACGCGCTTGCCGGTGCGGCGGGCGCATGGGTCGCCTCGGCGCTGGGCCCCGACATGCTGCGCTGGGTGCTGGGCGGCTCGTTCCTCGCGATGGCCGTGTGGACGCTGATCCCCGACGAGATCGAGGAGGACGAAACGAAGGTCGCGGCGCGTCTGGGCGTGTTCGGCGCCACGCTCGTCACGTTCTTCCTCGCCGAGATGGGCGACAAGACGCAAATCGCGACCGTGGCGCTCGCCTCGCACTATGCCGAACCGGTGCTGGTCGTCGTCGGCACGACGCTGGGCATGCTGGTGGCCGACGTGCCGGCCGTGTTCGCGGGCGACCGGCTGGCGCAACGCATCCCGATGAAACTCGCGCACGGGATCGCCGCCGCAATCTTTGCGTCGCTGGGACTGGCGACGTTGCTGGGCGTGGACAAGCTGTTCTGACGCCGGATCCGGCCCTTTCGAAACAGATCGTTAACCAGTTACAGTGACAACTGGGACGGAAGGAAACGGCGCCGGAGACGGGAAGCGTGGACGCGATGCCGGGTTCGGGATCGGAGGTGGCGGCGCGCCTGCGGCGCGAGCGGCGCACGAGCGCCGCGGTCTCGCTCGCGATCCTGCTCGTCGGCATCCTGGGCGCCTTCGGCGCGATGCACTGGGTCGTCGACGACACGACCCAGGAAGCGACCGAACGGCTCGACCGGCTTGCCAACCGCGTACGCACGACCATCGAGCAGCGCTTCCGCACGCCGATCTACGGGCTGCGCGGTCTTGCGGCAGATTTCGTCGCCCACGGCACGCCCACGCGCGACCAGTTCGCTGCCAACGTCGGCGCGCGCGACATGCCCGGCGAGTTCCCGGGCGTGCGCGGCTTCGGTTATGCCGAGCGCGTGCGGCGCGGTGCCGTGGCCGGCTTCCTCGCCCGCGCGCGGGCCGACGGCTCGCCCGATTTCACGATCCGCACGTCGGGCGACGCGCCGGACATGTACGTCGTGCGCTTCATCGAACCGGCGGCTTCCAACGCGGCGGCGCTGGGTCTCGACATCTTCGCCGAGCGCGCGCGCCGCACCGCGATCGACACCGCCGTCGCGACGGCGGCGGCCGCCCTGACCGAAGCGATTGCGCTGGCTCAGACCGGCGCCGGCCGGCCCGGCTTCCTGCTCGTCTACCCGGTCTATTCGGCGCCGTCGCCGCCGGCCGACACGGCCGCAAGGCGACTGACCGCGACGGGCGTCGTCTACGTGCCCATCGTCGCCGACGAACTGGTCGGCGACGCCGCGTCGGTCGCCGACGATCTGGTCGAATTCGACATATACGACGGGCTGCCGGACGGCGCGATCGAGCCGATCTACCGGTTCCGGACGGCCGGCTCGCCGGTTCCGACCGACGCGGCGATGCCCGAGGTGCGGCCCGCCTTCTTCCTGCCGATGGTCGTCGCCGGCCGGCTGCTGGTCGTGCGCGCGTGGGGTTCGCCGCGCTGGGAAGCAGGGCTCGACCGCACGACGCCGCTCGTCGCCTTCGGCGCGATCGCGCTGCTGTCGCTTGCGCTGTCCTTCGCGTCGTGGCTGCTGCTGACCAGCCGCGCGCGCGCCGTGGCGACCGCGCACGGCATGACCGCCGAACTCGACCGCCTCGCCAAGGTCGTCGAGCGCACGACCGACGGCGTCGTCATCGCGGGTCCCGACCGGAAGATCGTGTGGGTCAACGACGGGTTCACGCGGCTCACCGGCTACAGGTTCGACGAGGCGGTGGGCCGCAGTCCGCGCGAACTCGTCGGCTACGAGGGCACGTCGCCCGAAAGTGCGGACGACATCCGCCGTGCGCTCGCCGACCGCCGGCCCTGGCGCGGCGAGATCCGAAACCGCGCGAAGGACGGGCGGATCTACTGGGTCGATCTCGAAATCCGCGCGACGACGGACCATACCGGCGAATTCACGGGCTTCATGGCGATCCAGTCCGACGTCACCGAACGCAAGGCGGCGTTCGAGGCGCTGGAGGCGCGCGAGACGGAACTGAAGCGCGCGCTGGTCGAGGTCGAGGAGGCGCGCGAGCGCGCCGAGAACCAGGCCATGGAAATGGCCGCACTGGCCGAGCAGCTCGCGGGCGAGCGCCAGAAATCGGCCGCCGCGCACGAACGCCTGCGCGAGGCGATCGACTCGCTCTCCGACGCGTTCTGCCTGTTCGGGCCGGACGGGCGCATCGTGATGTTCAATTCGCACTATCTCGATCCGTTCGGCCGGCTGGCCGAAGCGCTGGCACCGGGCGTCAGCTACGAACTGGTCGTGCGGCTGGGTCTCGAAATGGGCCTCTATCCCGACGCCGCGGGCCGCGAGGACGAATTCGTGCGCGAACGCGTGGCCGCGTTCCACGAACCGGCGCCGCCCTACGAGGCGCGCGCGGCCGACGGCAAGTGGTACCGCATCACCAAGCTGCGCACGCCGGCGGGCAACACGATCATCACGCGCGTCGACATCACCGAACTGAAGGCGCTCAACGCCGAACTGGAAAAGCTCGCCACGACCGACGCGTTGACGGGGGCGCCCAACCGCCGCTCGTTCCTGACGCGCGGCGAGGCGGAGCTGGCGCGCATCCGCCGCTACGGCGGCACGTGCGCGCTGCTCGCCTTCGACATCGACCATTTCAAGCGCGTCAACGACACGTGGGGGCACGGTGCGGGCGACGCGGTGCTGGTCGAATTCGCGCGGCGCGTGCGTGGGTGCCTGCGCGAGACCGACGCGTTCGGGCGCATCGGCGGCGAAGAATTCGCGGCCCTGCTGCCCAACGCCACGCCCGCCGGTGCCCGCCAGCTCGCCGAGCGCATCCTCGCGGTCGTGCGCCAGCGCCCGGTCGAGACCGGCGGCGCGGCGATCCCCGTGACCGTCAGCATCGGCATCGCCACGCTCGAACCCGGCGATGCCGACCTGTCGGCCGCCCAGCGCCGCGCCGACGACGCGCTCTACCGCGCCAAACACGAAGGCCGCGACCGCTACGTCGCCACGTGAGACGGGCCGGCGCCGGTCCGGGGCGCATGGCCGTTGCCGGGCCTCCGTCCGGCACGTATCGTCGCGCGCATGGACGAGATCGAGATCGTCGCGTACGACCCAGACTGGCCCGCGCGGTTCGAGGCTGAAGCGGCGGAGCTGCACCGCGTCCTCGACCCGGCACTCGTCGTGGGGCTCGAGCATTTCGGCAGCACGGCGATCGCGGGGCTGGCGGCAAAGCCGGTCATCGACATCCTGATCGCCGTGCGCTCGCTTGCTGCGGCGCGAAGCGCATTCGTCGGGCCGTTGCGCGGGCTCGGCTACGTCTTCTGGGCGGAGAACCCGAAAACGGACCGGCTGTTCTTCGTGAAGGGCATGCCACCCTACGGTGCACGGCGGACCCACCATGTCCATGTCACTGAGCCGACGGGCGAGCCGTGGCAGAGGCTGGCGTTCCGCGACTATCTGCGCGCGCACCCCGACGAGGCGAAGCGGTACGAGCGCCTCAAATTCGACCTTGCGGCCCGGCACCGGAACGACCGCGAGGCCTATACCGATGCGAAAACGGCTTACGTGGACGAGATCGTCGCGCTGGCGCGCGGGGAGAAGCGCGCCGGCTAGCGCCGGTCGAAGGCGAGGCGCAGCGCCAGTGCGGCGAACAGGCAGCCGAGGACGCGGTTCTGCCAGCGCACGAAGCCGGGGCGGCGGGCAAGGAACGCTCCGAACCGGCCCGCCGCGAGAATGATCGCGCCATTGACGAACAGCCCCACGACGTTGAGCACGCTTGCGAAGACCATGGCCTGCGCCAGTGCGGTCGACGGATCGGGCACCATGAACTGCGGGAACAGCGCCAGGAAGAACAGCGCAACTTTCGGGTTGAGAATGTTGGTGAGCAGGCCCTGCCGGAACACGGCCCCCAGCGCCGCGCGCGGCGCATCGGCGGCGGGCGGCTGGAACCCGCCGGTGCCGCGTAGCGCGGCGATCGCCAGCCACAGCAGATAGGCGGCCCCCGCGATGCGCACGATCTCGAACGTCGCGGGCGCGATCAGCAGCGCACCGCTCAGCGACAGGCCCGTGACGAGCGCGTGGAAATAGCAGCCGGCGAACACGCCCGCGAGCGTCGCGAAGCCGGCCGCCGTCCCTTGCGCCACGCTGCGCGTCATCAGCAGCAGCATGTCCGGCCCCGGCGTGACGACCAGGGCGAACGCCATGACGGCGAAGGTGGCGAGCGTGGCGGCATCGAGCATGGGCGCGAACTCCGGCACCGTTGCGACGGGCCGAACATGGGCGGCGGACGGCACGCGCGTCAATGACGCGCGTGCGGGGCCGGCGGGGCAGGGCCGCCTTGCTTTGCGCGCGGCCCGCCCGTACGAACGTTTCTCCCGGGCCCGGACGGCCCTCGACCGAACAGTGGGGCCGCATGATCCGCCATTCCGCCTTGTTCCGCCTGACGCATGCGCCCGGCTCGCAAGCCGAGGCCGGCTTCCTCAAGGCGCTTGCCGGGCTCGCCGCCATTCCCGGCGTGACGGACTTCCGCATCTGGCGCGAAACCAGCCCGAAGAACCCCTTCGCGTTTGCCGTCTCGATGGATTTCGCCGATCAGCCTGCCTACGACGCCTACAACGTCCACCCCGTGCACGTCGCGTTCGTGCGCGACCGGTGGGTGCCCGAGGTCGTCGAATTCATGGAACACGACGCCGTCGCGCTTTGAGTTTTGGGGGGTATTTCCCCCACCCGTCATGCCCGGGCTTGACCCGGGCATCCACGCCTTTTGTCGATTTTGGACGCGACGTTTGAACGCCCGGCACCGGGCATCACCCGCCAAGGTTGACTCTTTTGCAGATCCCGATATAGGATAAATATCCATATAAAGGAGTAAAATATCATGTCTGAAGAAAAATTCCCCCTGCGTCGCGGACCCCGGCCGAAGATCGATTGGCGCTATGCGGCGATGCTGCTGGCCGAGGGGCGGTCGACCGTCGACGTGGCGACGATCCTCAACTGCTCGCGCCAGCATGTGTGGCGGATGCTGCGCAAATCGAAATCCCTGCGTGCGCGCACGAGCGAACTGCGCCGGCGCAAGGCGGCCGAGTGCGGGGCGCGGCTCGAGGGGCTGGCCGATCAGGCGGTGGAGATCATCCACGGCGCGATCCGCGCCGGCGACAAGCGCATGGCCTGCTGGCTGGCGAACCGGCTGGGCCTGTTCGAGGCGGCGCCGGCCGAAACGGTGGCCGAGCAGGATTCCGCCGGGGCCGAACTCCTCGAAAGCGAGGATATCGCCGATTTCCCGCCGACGGATTTCTCCATGTCGATCGCCGAGGCCCACATCGCCTCGGCCGAGGCCGAGGTGGCGCGCGCGACGGACGCGATTCAGGTTACCAGCCTTGCCGATCAAGGGGATAAACAGGCGACCGCAACCCGTCGGAACGCATTGTCGGCGCTCCATTACGCGGCTACAAAGTCGCGCGCCCACCCCTTGCCACCCGGAGTCTTCGCCGATGACTGAACCTGCCCCCGGCACGCCGCCCAAGCTCGGCATCATCGGCGGATCGGGCGTCTACGACATTCCCGGCCTTGCGAACGTGCGCTGGCAGGCGGTCGAAACGCCCTGGGGCAAGCCGTCGGACGAGCTGATGTTCGGCACGCTCGACGGGCAGGAGATCGTGTTCCTGCCGCGCCACGGGCGCGGCCACAAGATCTCGCCCACCGGCCTCAATTTCCGCGCCAACGTCGATGCGCTGAAGCGCGCGGGCGTGACCGAGATCGTCTCGGTTTCCGCCGTCGGCTCGCTGAAGGCGGAGCTACCGCCGGGCCATTTCGTCATCGTCGACCAGTTCATCGACCGCACCTTCGCGCGCGAGAAAAGCTTCTTCGGCACCGGTTGCGTGGCGCACGTGTCGATGGCGCACCCGGTCTGCACGCGCCTCGGCGACCATCTGGAGGCGGCGGCCAAGTCCATCGGCGTGCCGCACACGCGCGGCGGCACCTACATGGTCATGGAAGGCCCGCAGTTCTCGTCCAAGGCCGAGAGTGAGCTCTACCGTTCCTGGGGCTGCTCGGTCATCGGCATGACGAACATGCCCGAGGCCAAGCTCGCCCGCGAGGCGGAGCTTTGCTACGCCACCGTCGCGATGGTGACGGATTACGATTGCTGGCACCCCGACCACGACCACGTCACCGTCGATGCCGTCATCAAGGTGCTGCTCGCCAACGCCGACAAGGCGCGCGCCCTCGTGAAGGCCGTCGCCCCGCGCCTCAAGGACCGCGCCGCGGCCTGCCATGCGGGCTGCCACACCGCGCTCGAAAGCGCGCTCATCACCGCACCCGCCGCGCGCGATCCGGCGATGGTCGCCAAGCTCAAGTCGATCGCAGGACGCGTGCTGAAATGAAGAATCTCTGGTCCGACGCCGACGCCAAGGCCGCAATCGCGAAATACGCCAAGCAGGGCTGCAACGAGGATCTCGCGATCCGCACCTATTCGTGCCGGCTGCTGGGCGGCGTGCCCGAGCTGGTGCTGCACGGGGGCGGCAACGTCTCGGTCAAGACGCGCATGAAGGACACGCTGGGCGACGAGCTCGACGTGCTGTGCGTCAAGGGCTCGGGCTGGGACATGGGCTCGATCGAGCCGCCGGGCCTGCCGGCCGTGCGCCTCGAACCGCTGCGCAAGCTCACGAAGCTCGACCGCCTGACCGACGAGGACATGGTCAACGTCCAGCGCATCAACCTGCTCGACGCCTCGGCCCCCAACCCGTCGGTCGAGACGCTGTTCCACGCCTTCCTGCCGGCGAAGTTCGTCGACCACACGCACGCCAACGCCGTGCTGTCGGTCTCCGACCACGCCAACGGCATGGACCTGCTGCGCGAGGTCTACGGCACGCTCGCCCCCGTCGTCGATTACGTGATGCCGGGCTTCGACCTCGCCAAGAAGGCGGGCGAGGTGGCGGCGGCCCACCCCAAGGCGGTCGGGCTCGTGCTGCACAAGCACGGCATCTTCTCGTGGGGCGCCACGGCGAAGGAAAGCTACGACCGGATGATCGAGCTGGTGTCGCTGGCCGAGGCGCGCATCGCGCACGCCGGGCGCAAGGTCTTCGCGTCCGTTTCGCTGCCCGCCAGGCTCGCCGACGCGGCCGACGTGGCGCCCATCGTGCGCGGCGCACTGGCGATCCCGGGCGCCGAGGGCAGCTTCAGGCGCTTCGTCATGGAACTGCGCAATTCGCCCGCGGTGATGAACTTCGTCAACGGCAAGGACGCGGCGCGCTATGCGCGCGCGGGCGTCATCACGCCCGACCACGTGATCCGCACCAAGGGCCTGCCCATGCTGGTGCCGGCCCCCAAGGCCGACGACCTCGCCGGCTTCGCGGCCGCCGTGAAGGACGCGCGCGCGGCGTACGACGCCGAATACCGCGCCTATTTCGAGCGGCACAACAAGCGGCTGGGCGGCATCAAGAAGATCCTCGATACGAGCCCGCGCGTCGTGCTCGTGCCGGGCATCGGCGCGTTCTGCGCGGGCATCACGGCCAAGGACGCGCGCATCGCGGGCGACCTCGTCGAGAACGCGGCCGCGGCCATCGCCGACGCCGAGCCGATGGGCCCGTTCGAGAGCGTCAGCGAGGCCGACCTGTTCGACGTCGAATACTGGTCGCTGGAGCAGGCCAAGCTCGGCAAGTCGGCCGAGAAGCGCCTGCAGCGCCACGTGGCGCTGGTCACCGGCGGCGGCTCGGGCATCGGGGCGGCGAGCGTGGCGGCCTTCGCGGCGGAAGGCTGCGAAGTGGTCGTCCTCGACCGCGACGCGGCGTCCGCGCAGGCGGTCGCCAAGAAGTTCGGCGGGCTCGGCCTTGCGTGCGACGTGACAAACGACGGCGACGTGCGCGCGGCGTTTGCTGCCGCCGTCGCGCGCTTCGGCGGCGTCGACATCGTCGTGTCGAACGCCGGGGCCGCGTGGCAGGGCAAGATCGGCGAGGTCGACGAGAAGACGCTGCGCGACAGCTTCGAGCTCAACTTCTTCGCCCACCAGCGCGTGGCGCAGGCCGCCGTGCGTGCGATGAAGGCGCAGGGCACGGGCGGCTGTCTCCTCTTCAACGTCTCCAAGCAGGCGGTCAATCCGGGCCCGGATTTCGGGCCCTACGGGCTGCCGAAGGCGACGACGCTCTTCCTGATGCGCCAGTACGCGCTCGACTACGGCGCCATCGGCATCCGCGCCAACGGCATCAATGCCGACCGCATCCGCACGGGCCTTCTCACCAGCGAGATGATCGCCAGCCGTTCCAAGGCGCGCGGCATGAGCGAGAAGGACTATATGGGCGGCAACCTCTTGGGCCGCGAAGTGACGGCCGAGGACGTGGCGCAGGGTTTCGTGGCGCTGGCACTCGCGCGCGCGACGACGGGCGCCATCCTCACGGTCGACGGCGGCAACGTGGCCGCCGCACTTCGATGATCGGTCCGGTCGCGGGCATCGACCACGTCATCGTCGGCACCGGCGATCTCGAAGCGTGCCGCGCGCTTTGGGCGCGGCTCGGCTTCACGCCTACGCCGCGCGGCCGCCACAAGGGCTGGGGGACGGGCAATTACTGCCTGATGTTCGAACGCGACTATGTCGAACTGCTCGGCATGGTCGATCCGTCGGGCTTCGACAACGGGCTTGCCGACATGCTGGCCAAGCACGGCGACGGGCTGCTGGGTTTCGCGCTCGCCTGCGAGGACGCCGATGCGGCCGCTTCCTGGCTTGCCGCGCGCGGGCAGAAGATGGTCCGCCGCGATCTCGGCCGGCTTCTCGAACTGCCCGAAGGCACGGTCGAGCCGCGCTTCGCGCTGGCGATGCCGGAAACACCGTTTCCAGGCGGCCTCAAGCCGTTCCTCACCCAGCACCTGACGCGCGAGACGGTGTGGCGGCCCGAATGGGTTGCGCACGCCAACACCGTGCGCGCGATCGCGAGCCTTACCTGCGTGGTCGACGATCCGCTGGCGCTGGTCGATCCGTACGAGCGCATCTTCGGCCTCGGCTCGGCCGTGCCGACCGACGAGACGCTCGCCGTGCGCTTCGGCACGGGTGCGGGGCGCGTGCTGTTCGCCAAGCCCGCCGACATGACGTTCCTGCACCCCGCGATCGGCCCGGACGAGGACGTGCGTCCCGGTCTTGCGGGCATGACGCTTCTGGTGCGTTCGGTCCGGGAATGCGCCGCGGCGCTGAAGGCCGGCGGCGTGGCGTTCGACCGGGATCTCGGCGGCACCATCCATCTGCCGCCGGAAGAAGCCGGCGGGCTGGCGCTCGCGTTCGTCGAAGGTTAGCCGCGTTTACCCGGCGTGGCGGCGCAGGAATTCGCGCGTGCGCTCGCGCGCCTTGTCCGCCGAGGCCTTGTCGTACGAGCCGCGCGCGTCGCACGCGAAGCCGTGGCCGGCCGGATAGACGAACAGGTCGGAGTCCGGCTGCAGGCGGCCGATCTTCT
>JAYRKO010000663.1:0-1910 GCA_041905745.1 Tagaea sp.
TCGACGAAGCTCTCCGCCCCGCGGGAGAGTTCGGCGCGCGCGCGCGCGGGCCGGCCGCGCGCCACCGCGCTAGAGCCCCGAGGCGATGGCCGCTTCGAGCGCCAGGCGCCGCGCGACCTGCTCGAAGCCGACCGCGCGCAACCCGTCGAGGACGGCGAGCAGCGCATAGGGGCTCGCACCGGCGGCCCCTTCGGCGCCCAGCAGATGGACCGCGAGGAGGGCCGCTTCCGCCGGACGGCCGGCGACAGCCGCTTCGTGCAATGCCGTCCACAGAACGGGGCTCGGCATCGGCACGCTCAACCGGTCGAAGGCGGCCTGCGTCGTCGCGACGATGCTGCCGCCCGGTGGCAGCATGCCGAGACCGGCAAGCAGCGTCGTGGCGAGTGCCGCGCGCGCGGGTGCCGTGCGCGCATCCGCCTTTTCGATCGACTGGCGCCACGCTTCGAGGCGGCCCGCATCGCGCGTGCCGTCCCACGCGAGACCGCCGAGCGAGGCGAGCATCCAGAAGCCGGACGTCAGCGTTTCGGCATTCGCATCGCCGCCGGCCTGCGCCACGCGCGCAAAGCGCATCCACGCGAGCGCGTCTTCCTCGCGCCCGGCCATCAGCAGCGCGCGCGCCACGTCGCCGGATGCGGCGACGAAATCGGGGCCGGCCGGCAAGTCGGCAAGCAACGTGACGCCGACGCGTGCGAGCGTGGCATAGCCGCCGCGTTCGCGCCCGAACTGCCACAGGCGCTGCAAGGCTGCGAGACGGCCGGCGGGTGCCGACGCCGCGTGCGCGGCCTTGAACAGGGCGGCGCGTCCCTTCGGACCGCCGTCCTGCTTGGCGAAATTCGCCGCATCGGCGAGCTGGGCGGGCGTGAGTTCGACGGCCGAATAGAGGGCGGCGAGCGTTTCGCTGTCGATGGCGCCGAAGGCTTCGGCGCGCTCGGCGGCGGCAAGGCGGAATTCGGGGCTGCCCTGTTCGCCCTTGGCGAGGCTTGCCAGCACCGCGGGATCGCTCGACGCGGCCGTCTCGGCCGGCGGGGCGACCTTGGCGGCGCGCAGCATGGCGAGCGTCAGCGGCGAGGCGTTGCGCAGCCCTTCGACCTTCACGCCCTTGCCGTCGCCGCCGGCGGCGAAGATGAGCGTGACGAACGCGGCATCCTCGGGAATGCCCTGATCGCGCAGCAGGGCGAGGCCCATCTGCGCGCGGTTGGAATCGCCCGCGAGCGCCTGGCAGAACACCAGCGCCTTCTGGAAATCCGCATGCTTGGAAACGGCCAGCGCCTCGCGCACGAGGCCGCAGGCCCGCTCGTCGGCGCCGGAAAGCCACGCCTCGTCGATGAGGATGCGCAGCAGGTTTTCGTCGGAATTGCGCTGGGGGATGCGCCCGGCGAGATCGGCCGCGCGCGCGATGTCGCCGAGCTGGCGCAGCTTGAGCGCGCGCAGTGCGGCGAAATTGGCGCCCTTGGTGCCGGCGGGGGCGGCCGCGGTCGATTCGAGCGTGCGCACGGCGAGCCGGCGCGCGGGCGCCGAGGCGATCGGGGCGGGCAGGTCGCGCACGATGCGTTCGGCGAAAAGCCGGTTGCTCGACGCCCAGGCGTCGGCCGGCAGGCCGCCGTTGGCGGCGTCGATCAGCCCGACGCCTTCGGTGTCGAGCGGCTTGGCATTTTCGATCTCGATCCCGGCGGGACCGCGCTGGGTCGGCGCGGCGGGCGCCGCTTCGGGTTCGGCAGCGGGGCGCGGCGCCTCGCGCGACGGCGGCAACAGAAGCGTGGGCGTCGTCTGCGCGGACGCGGTGCCGGCGAAAAGGGCGGCCGCAAGGGCGAGCGCGCCGCAGGCGGTCCTAGCGCGGCAGTCGGTCATTGGGGATGATCTTCTCGACGCGCGCGGTGGGGGCGGGGATGTCCCAGGTCGCGAGGAACGCG